>DATKDD010000293.1:0-3917 GCA_035512875.1 Gemmatimonadaceae bacterium
CCGAGCGGTGGCCAGATCCGGAATCGCCATAGCGCCGACCGTACCGGGTGCCGCGAGCAGGCGCCGGTGATAGTCCACCTGCCCCAGGTGGTACGCTAGATGGACGGCGAGGTGCGCAAGGAAATCGTCGGTACGCACCCGCACGCCGGCCACCTCGATCGGATACATCTCTTCCATTCGGTCTTCGCCAACGGCGGGCAGGACCTTTTCGACGAGAGTGATCGTCTCATCGATCCCCTGTACGAGATCTGCTCTGCTCACGTTTCTTGTAGCAAACTCGGCGTCACGGTCGCGCATGTATCCGGTAGCGCCAAGGTTCGTGCCGATCAGATATCGCAGATTGCCAATCAGGTGCAGCGCCAGCGTGCCGGCGGAGTTGGCTATTCCCGGTGGCACGAGCCAGATCGATTCCTCCGATGGGTACGCCTCGAGCTCACGCCTGAGTGCGCGCAACTCGCGGGCAAGGATAGCGGTAAAGATCTGTCCGAACATCCGTCGTCAGGCCTGGCTCATGAGGGCGTCCATCCAATCCACTCTGCAGGCGCACTGGGGAATCATTGGATGAATCTTGGCGAATACGCGCGCGCGTCAAGGTGGCTCGGGCCCATTATCCCGGGGCTGAGTGATTCTGTCGGTGTTCCATAACGAGGTGGTTTTCTGGCCGCTGTCGTGCCATGCTGGCACTGGTGCCGGTGAGCGTCGGCGGCGCTCACCGCCGGGGTGTTCTCGGCACCGGGTTAAGGGCCCCAATCCGGCGCCCCATCCAGGGTCCCTCGCGCAACGTGGCGCCAGGAATTCCTTGACACTATTCTGACTGCTACCCCATTCATCGCTCCGAGTGGGGGGTGCAGCTTTCAGGGCGCATTCGTCTTCGCCGCAAGGTGTTTGCATGGTCCGGCTTCCGATTCGACGTCCTTCACGCCCCAACACGAGCTCGCTGATCGCCATTCTGGTGTGCACGGCGGTGCTGGCATCCATCCTGGCCTGGGATGCCTGGCGCTCGCAGACGTCGCACCGGGAGACGGCGGAGCGTACGCTGCGCGATTACGCGAGCTTTGCCGCCTGGGAGTTCGCCGCCGGCTCCAAGGAAGTGCTGTACAACACGCTCATTTGGGTGTTTGAGCCGCTGGCGCACCACAAGCCGCTCGCGTCGGACAAGGAACTTGCACCGCCGGCAATACTCCACTCCAAGGAGCTGGCCGGACTGCGGTGCGAGGCGGATTCGCTCAGGTTCTTCTTCCGCATCGACCTGCGAGATGGCGCGTTCACCAGCAGTGGGAACACGCCGGCGGCCGCGGTGGTCGACTGGATTCGCGACACCGTGCCTCCCCATGCGGCGCGCGACTACACGAAGGACTGGAGCTACGCGGCGATCTTCGGTACGGTGGGCGATGACCAGCGCGCGCTGGCCTATCAGGTGAAGTGGGATTCGGACAAGCGGCAGGTGGCGGCGTACGGCTTTCCACTATGTCTGCAGCAGTTCGCCGCGCCCCTCTTCACGATGCTGCTCCGCAAGTATCCGTTGCTACCGCCGGCGCTCACCAAGGGCATTCCTAACGACTCTCTGCTGTCGGTCGCCGTGTCCGATGAGCATGGGCGTGAGCTGTGGGCAACCGCCATGTCGTACGAGTCGCCCTATTCAGGCGACCACGTCATCGGCTCCTTCGGCGCCGCCTCGGCGAAAGTGACGCTCAGGCCGGATCTGGCCGAGTCGCTGGTGATCGGCGGGCTGCCGCGGTCGCACATGCCGCTGCTGTTCGGCGTTCTGGGCATAACGATACTGCTGTCGGGTATCGGCGTGGCGCAGCTCCGGCACGAGGGAGAACTGGCCCGTCTCCGCGCCAACTTCGTCGCCAGCGCGTCGCACGAATTGCGGACACCGCTGGCACAGGTACGAATGTTCGCCGAGACGCTTATGTTAGGCCGAGTACGCAGCGAGGAAGAACGGCTCCGTTCGCTGCAGATCATCGATCAGGAGGCACGACGCCTGACTCATCTGGTCGAGAACATTCTGCAATTCTCGCGCGCCGAGCGCCGGATGGTGACGCTCAACCCGGCTCCGGTGGCGATGGCGCCGCAGGTGCGCGAAGTGCTCGAGGGATTCGCTCCGCTGGCCCGCGCGCGTCAGGCGACACTCGAAGCGCAGCTCGACGACGGGGTCGAGGCGGTGGCCGATGCAGGAGCGCTGCGCCAGATCCTGCTCAACCTGCTGGACAATGCGGTCAAGTATGGTCCTGCCTCGCAAACGGTAACGGTGCGGGTCTCGTCGGACGGCGATTGGGCGCGTCTGGAGGTGATCGATCAGGGACCGGGGATTCCATCCGGGAGCCGGCGCCGCGTGTGGGAGTCGTATTATCGGCTGGAGCGCGAGGCAGGTTCCTCGGTCGCGGGGAGCGGAATTGGACTGTCGGTGGTGATGGAGCTGGTGCTGCTGCAACACGGCAAAGCGTGGATCGAGGATGCACCGGGCGGCGGCGCACGATTCGTTGTCGAGCTGCCGAACGCCAATGCGCCGGTTTCGAAGGCAAGAGCGGCTACAGTGGACGCGACCATGGAGGAGGCACGAACGTGACGCAGATTCTGCTGGTCGAGGACAACCCTGATCTCGCTTTCGGATTGCGCAACAACCTCGAGATCGAAGGATATAAGGTCGAGCTCGCCGAGGACGGGCCGAGCGGGCTGGCGCGCGCCCGGGAGGGCTCGCCGGACTTGATGATTCTCGATCTGATGCTGCCGGGCATGGACGGCTACCGTGTGCTGCGAACGCTGCGGTCCGATGGCTTCACGCAGCCTGTACTCATCCTCACCGCGCGCGGTGAGGAGGCGGACAAGGTGATGGGGTTTCGTATCGGGGCGGACGACTATGTGACCAAGCCGTTCGGGGTGCTCGAGTTGCTGGCTCGCGTGGAGGCGCTGCTGCGTCGTACGTCGCGCTCCCCCAACTCGGGCGAGGAGTCCTGGAAGCGGTTCGGCGACGTCGAAGTCGATCCGTCGTCGCGCTCCGTGACCCGCGGCGGCGATCCGGTGAGCCTGACCCCCATGGAGCTGGATCTGCTGCTCGCGCTCATTCAGCGCGCTGGAGCCGTGGCTAGCAGACAGGAGCTCATGCGCGAGGTCTGGGGTCATCGGGCGGTGGTGGTGAGCCGCACGGTGGATACGCACATCGCCGAACTGCGTAGAAAACTCGAGCCCGATCCAGCCGTGCCGCAGCACATTCTGACGGTTCGGAAAGCGGGGTACCGGTTCAGGGGAGAGTGAGTCGTGGGGGTCGGGGGTCGGGGGTCGGGGGTCGAGGGTCGAGTGTCGAGGGTCGAGGGTCGGGGGTCGAGGGTCGAGGGCGGGGATCGTGTGCTGACTCCGGCGCGCGGCGCGATCCTCAACCGATTGCGCGCGGACTGCGTATTACGGTTCCGAACCAAAGCCAGGAGAAAAAGATCATGTCCCCATACGCGCGTACGTTTGTCGCGATGATGGCACTAGCGGCTCCGCTTGGCGCTGCCGCACAGCAGGTGGAGATCCAGGAGTGGGAAGTACCGTACGAAAATTCGCGCCCGCGCGATCCGTACGTCGCGCCTGACGGCAGGGTCTGGTTCGTCGGACAGCGCACGCATTACGTCGCCGTCTTCGATCCCCAGTCCGGGGCGTTCAAGAAGTACGACCTCGAATCCGGCGCCGGCCCGCACAACCTGATCGTCGACGACAAGGGTACTGTGTGGTATACGGGCAATCGTGTCGCGAATCTGGGCAAGCTCGATCCCGCGACCGGCAAGATCGAGACGTTCCCGATGCCCGACAGCGCAGTGCGCGACCCGCACACCATCATTTTCGGCAAAGACGGCCAGATGTTCTTTACGGCGCAGGGCGCCAACTACATCGGGCGGTTCACTCCGTCGTCAGGCGAGGTGAAGCTGGCAAAG
>DATKDD010000294.1:0-4480 GCA_035512875.1 Gemmatimonadaceae bacterium
AGCCCCTGTTCCGGCGCAATCAACCCATGCTGCGCCTCGATCCATGACTCCTGATATCCCGGCTCCTCGATCTTGCGGGCGGCCTTGGCTATTTGAAGCGGCCTGAACGAGTCCATCATCACGGCCAGTTCGTTGGTGAACTTCTGACCGATGCTTCCCTCGTATCGTCCCGGGTGCGGACCGTGCGGAATGCCATCGGGATGATGCGTCACGCTGCCGAACTCGATCCCCTTCCGGCTCATGAATTCGTCGGACGCATAGTAGATCACCTCGTCGGAATCCACGTTACTGTGATTGTAGGGTGCGGGAATCGCATCTTCCCCGAAATCGTACGGCCGCGGACAGAACGAGCAGATAACGAAGCCGTCACCCTGGAAGGTCTGATGCACCGGGGGCGGCTGGTGATATCGCCCGACGATCGGCTCGAAGTCCCGGATGTTGAACGCCCACGGATAGAAGTAGCCGTCCCATCCCACGACATCGAACGGATGGTGATCGAGCACGAACTCGTTCAGGGCGTCGTACTGCTTGACGAGCAGTGGGAAGTCACCCATCTCGTCGTGGGTGTTGAGCTGCACAGGACGGTGGATGTCGCGCTCCGAATACGGCGCGCCTTCGAGCAGCTGCCCGAACTCGTTCCGGTAGCGCTTGGGCCACCGTACGTGCCCCCGGCTCTCGAATATCACCAGCTTGGTGGGGCCGGCCGCCATTTCCATCTTGTAGCGATGGAGTATGCCCCGGTGAATGATCAGGTAGTCGCCCTCGCCGTACGGCAGGTCTCCGAAGATCGTCTCGAGCACGCCGCGCCCCTTGGCGACATACACGCACTCGTCGGCCTGCGCGTTGCGGTAGAAGTGCGCATCCTGCTCGTCAGGCTCCGCGTACAGCATGGCGATGTCGGAGTTGAAGAGCAGCGGCGTGCGATCGAGCGTCGGACTTCCGCCTGCCTTCACCTTCGACGTGCGGAAGTGCCGGTGCTTGAGCGTCGCATCGCCATCCGCCTCGAGGGACAGATCGCGCAGCCGCTTTACGGACTTGATCGTCGTCGGCGGATGAGTGTGATACAGCAGCGACGACGTCCCGGTGAACCCCTCGTGTCCCATCAACTGCTCGGCATACACGCCGCCGTTAGGCTTGCGAAATGCCATGTGGCGTTTGCGGGGAACCCGTCCGAGGGTGTGGTAGATAGGCATGGGATAGGTCGGATAGCGAAGGGCGAAGTGCGAAGGGCGAAGTGCGAAGTGCGAAGGGCGCGGTGTTCTCTTCGCAATTCGCAATTTTTCTCTCAATCTCGGTTTACAAAGTCCCTCTTGCTTCCTGGTCCCTCTCGATCGCTTCGAACAGAGCCTTGAAGTTTCCCTTGCCGAAGCTGCGGGCGCCCTTGCGCTGGATGATCTCGTAGAAGAGCGTCGGCCGGTCCTCGACCGGCTTGGTGAAGATCTGCAGCAGATAGCCGTCCGGATCGCGGTCCACGAGAATTCCCAATTCCGCCAGCTGATCCACCGGCTCGTCGATCTTGCCGACACGGCCCTGAAGCTCTTCGTAGTATGCGGTCGGCACCCGGAGAAACTCGATCCCCCGGTCACGCAGCGCGCTCACCGTGTGCACGATGTCCTCGGTGGTCATCGCCACGTGCTGCACGCCGGGCCCGCCATAGAACTCGAGATACTCGTCGATCTGCGACTTCTTCTTCCCTGCCGCCGGCTCGTTGATCGGGAACTTGATCCGCTCGTTGCCGCTCGACACGACCTTGCTCATCAACGAGCTGTATTCGGTCGAGATGTCCTTGTCATCGAAGGAGATCAGATTCTTGAAGCCCATCACGTCTTCGTAGAACTTGACCCATGTGTTCATCTTGCCCAGTTCCACGTTGCCGACGCAGTGGTCGACGTACTGCAATCCGACAGGCTCGGGATTGTAGCGCGGCCGTTCCTTCCGGAAGCCCGGCATGAACGCGCCGGCGTAGTTCTGCCGCTCGACGAGCGAGTGGATCGTGTCGCCGTACGTCCTGATGCCGGCGATCACAACCTCACCATCATCGTCACGCAGCACCTGCGGCTCGAATACGGCCTCCGCGCCGCGCTCCACAGCCCGTGCGAACGCTTCGCGCGCATCATCCACCCATAACGCCAGATCGCGCACGCCGTCCCCGTGCCGGTTCACGTGCTGCTGGACCGGATGATCCGGCGTGAGCGCCGTCGTCAGGACGAATCTCACCTTGTTCTGCTCCAGTACGTAGCTCACGCGGTCACGCGTTCGCGTCTCCGGCCCCCGATAGGCGATCAGCCGAAAACCGAACGCCGTACGGTAATAGTGCGCAGCCTGCTTGGCGTTGCCCACCCAGAACTCGATGTGATCGGTGCCGTTGATCGGAAAGACATCATGCGCCTGCTCGGCCAGCGGCGCGGTTGTCGTAGCCATGAACGTTCCTCCGTCCCGAATCGTGTTCCGTCTCCCACGGCGCACCACAGTGCGCACGGCATCGATGGTCCCGACCACACCCAAGCTCAACTTAACATTCGGCGGTAATGCAGGCGACGCGCCGCCGGCGACTCCAACATCGAACACTCGCGTCCCAACTCCGAACAGCGCGATGTTACGCTGGTAGACTTAAATGGTTGTGACTAAATCACTTAGCGGCGCTTGACGGCGGCACGCTCCTTCCCTATGTGTCCATTCGCCGAAGACGCACGGCGTCTCCTCCTTCTCGAGCCGGACGACCAATGTCAGCGCTACTCCACGACCTTCGCTACGCAGTGCGCACTCTGAGCCGCGCACCGGGCTTCACCGCGGTAGCCGTCATCACGCTTTCGCTAGGAATCGGCTCCAACACCGCGATCTTCAGCCTGGTGAACGCGACGCTCCTTCGGGACCTGCCGTATCCGTCGGCAGACAGGATCGTTCGCGTCTATCAAACCCACTCCGAGGGGCGCTCCACTGCTTCGCCATCGGACTTTGTCGATTGGCGAGCACAGAGCAAGGCGTTCACAGCGATGGCGGCCTTTCACCGCAACTCCTACACGCTCACGGAATCGGGCGAGCCACAGCAGATTCGTGCCGCCCAGGTAACCGGAGATTTTTTCAGCGTGCTGGCAGTGCCGCTCGCTCTGGGTCGAGCGATTGGCGCCGCTGACGCCGAAGTAGGCGCCGAGCCGACGGTAGTGCTCGGCAATGGGCTGTGGCGGACACAGTTCGGGGCCGACCCGCGGGTGATCGGAACGCGTGTCCAACTCGACGACTCGGCGTACACGGTGATCGGTGTCGCTGCGCCGGGTTTCGAGTATCCACGCGGCGCCGCCATCTGGACTCCGCGACGGTTCAGTGCCGATGATCTCGCCACGCAACGCGGCGCGCACTACCTGGACGTGGTGGCGCGACTGGCTCCCGAAGCCACTGTCGAACGTGCCAGTACCGAGATCGCGAGTATCGCGGAGCGGCTGGCGGCGGAGTATCCCACCACGAATCGCGAGACGAGCGGGACCGTCATCTCGCTGCGTGAATCACTGGTCGGCGATGTGCGGCCAGCGCTGTACGTGCTGCTCGGGGCGGTCGCCCTGGTGCTGTTGATCGCATGCGCGAACGTCGCCAACCTGCTGGTGGCCCGGGCGCTCAGCCGTCGCCGCGACCTGGCGCTTCGTCAGGCAGTCGGCGCGTCCCGCGGCCGCCTGACGAGAATGGTTCTCGCCGAGAGCCTCGTGCTTGCGGTTGCCGGCGGGACCATCGGCGTGCTGCTGGCGGCGTGGGGAACGCCGCTGCTTGCGCAATTGCGCCCCAACGACCCGTTCCTGCAGGCCGCGACGATCGACATGCGGGTTCTGACGGTGACTCTGGCCGTCAGTCTGCTCACCGGAATCCTGTTCGGAATCTTTCCGGCGCTGCGGCTCGTTCCACCGCACGGATTGTCGCAACAGCTCGTTGGCGGTGGGCGCGGCAGTTCGGTAACCGCCGAGGCGCACCGTGCTCGCCGGGTACTGGCGATCTCGGAGATGATGCTGGCGTTCGTGCTGCTCGTCGGTGCCGGCCTGTTGATGCGAAGCTTCGTCGCGCTCCAGCGCACCGACCTGGGCTTCGCCACGGACTCACGGCTCACCTTTTCGCTTTCGACGCCTGACGCCCGGTACGACACGCCGGAGCGTGTGGAATCGTTCTACACTCAGGTGATCGAGCGTATGCGCGCCACTCCCGGCGTGGAGGAGCTCGGTGCCACGCAGGCGCTGCCGTTGTCCGGTAACTCGTTCGGCATCACCGCGCACTCGATAGATGGTCGCGAACTGCCGGATGAGGAACAGGATCGCCTGGCGACACAGATTCGCATCGTGCGGCCCGACTTCTTCAGCGCGATGAGCATTCCCCTGGTGCGCGGGCGCGCGATCGAGGACACCGACCGGATGGGTGCACCGGGCGCCATCGTGCTCAACGAGTCCGCAGCAGAGCTGATGTTCCCGGGCATTGAGGCGTTAGGTCACGAGGTGGTAATCGG
>DATKDD010000295.1:0-3460 GCA_035512875.1 Gemmatimonadaceae bacterium
GCGAAGTCGCCCGCCTGCGCGCGATCTGCGAGCCGAACATTGCGGTCGTCACGTCTGTCGGAGAGGAGCATCTCGAGGGACTCGGCACGCTCGAGGCCGTGCTGGCCGAGGAAGCATCCGTGTTCGATGGGGTCGCGATAGGCATCGTGCCCGGCGCTCAGCCCGAGATCGCCGACGCGGCGCGGCCTCTGGCCGCCCGGGTCGTCATCGCCGGACTGCACGGCGGCGACCTCCCGGTCACCGGCTGGGGAGTGGACCCGGATGGTCGAGGCTGGTTCGAAGTCGACGGGGTCTCGGTGCATGCGCCGGTCCGTGGAGCGCACAACCTTCGCAACGCCGCCCTCGCCGTCGCCGTCGCACGCGAATGCGGCGTATCGTACGTGGATGCGGCGGCGGGAATTGCCGGCATGCCGCTTCCCTCGATGCGCACCGAGTGGGAAACCCTCGGTACGGCTACGCTCATCAATGATGCGTACAATGCCAACCCCCCGTCGATGCGCGCGGCACTGGACCTGCTCAGTGGCGTGGATGGCGGCCGCCAGCGCGTCGCCGTGCTCGGCGGAATGCGCGAAATGGGTGTGCACGCCCGACGCCTTCACGAGGAAATCGCCCGTTATGCGCTTGCCACGCGCGTGGAGGTGATCGCCGGCATCGGGGAGATGGCTTCCGCCCTCGATTCTCTCGGAGCCGCTGATCCGCGAGTGGTAACCGCCGCGGATGTCGATGAGCTCTGGCCGCTGATCGAACCCCGTCTCACGCCAACCTCGGTAATCCTGCTCAAGGCGTCGCGTGGAGTGCGCCTCGAGCGTCTCGTACCACACCTATCCGACTGGGCGGCGCGAACGTGCTCACCTGGCTGATGACAGAGCTCCAGGATCAATGGAGCGTACTGCGGTTGTTCAATTTCATAACGTTTCGTGCTGCCGGGGCGGCTGTATCGGCGATTCTCGTTGCCTTCATGGTCGGCCCGTTCGTGATTCGCCGGCTGCGCGTGATGCGCATCAGCCAGGTGGTGCGGCAGGGAACCCCGGACACGCATGCGGGCAAGAGCGCGACGCCGACGATGGGAGGAATCATCATCCTGATCGCCGCGATCGTACCGACGCTGCTGTGGATGCGGCTCAACAGCATCTACGTCTGGGTCGCGCTGTTCACGATGGCGTACATGGGGGCGATCGGTTTCTGGGACGACTACCTCAAGCTGAAGCAGCAAAGGGAAGGGAAGGTCAACGTCGGGCTGGTCGAGCGCCACAAGCTGCTGGGCCAGGTATCGCTAGGCGTGATACTCGGGGTGTTTCTCTGGCAGGTGGAGCTTGCACCACCCCTCCCCGGTGCCTCGACCACACTGCCGTTTTACAAGTACGTGCTCGTCGTTCCGATTCTCGGGTGGATGTACGTTCCGTGGGTGGCGTTTCTGCTCACCGGGGCGACGAACTCCGTGAACATCACCGATGGGCTCGACGGACTGGCCGCCGGCCTTTGCGGAATCGCCGCCGCGACGTTCGCGTTGTTCGCATACGTGATCGGCCGGGTGGATACCAGCAGCTATCTGCAGGTCTACTACATGCCCGGGGCGGGTGAGTTGACGATTTTCTGCGCGGCAGTGTTCGGCGCCGCGATCGGGTTTCTATGGTTCAATGCGCATCCGGCGCAGGTGTTCATGGGCGACACGGGGTCGCTCGCTCTCGGTGGGGCGTTAGGTGTGGTCGCCATTCTGCTCAAATCGGAGTTCCTGCTCCTGCTCATTGGCGGGGTTTTCGTTGCCGAGACGATGTCGGTCATCCTTCAACGCCTGGTGTTCAAGTACCGCCGCCGGCGTTACGGGCTCGAATACGCACAGAAGAACCGGCTCTTCCGGCGCGCCCCGCTCCACCACCACTTCGAGCTGATGGGCTGGCCGGAGACACAGGTTGTAATCCGGTTCTGGATTCTCGGCATCTTCTGCGCCTTCATCGCGCTCAGCACGCTCAAGCTGCGATGAGTGCTGTTCGCCTCGCGCCGCTACCGCCGGAGTGGGCCGCTGGAGAGATCGCCGTGATCGGCCTCGGCAAGAGCGGGGTCGGCGCGGCGATGCTCCTCGCTCGCGCCGGCGCACGGGTATACGCCTCCGATGCCGCCGACGGTGCCCCGGCCCGCCAGGCCGCTGAGCGCCTGGCGGCCGCCGGCATCGCGGCAGAAGCGGGCACGCACGATCTCGTGCGCATTGCGCGCGCCGCCGCCGTCGTCGCCAGCCCCGGCGTTCCCCCCGGCGCGCCGCCGCTGCACGCGGCTCGTCAGGCGGGCGTTCCGGTGGTAAGCGAAGTGGAAGTCGCGATCCGGCTGGCTCCCGGACCCCGGGTGATCGCCGTCACCGGTACCAACGGCAAGACGACGACGACTGCGCTCATCGGCCACCTGTTACGCGCGCTTGGCAGTGACGCCGTGGACGCCGGAAACATCGGCACTGCTGTCACCGAGATCGCGCTGCGTGACGAGCAACCCGACTGGTTGGCGCTCGAGATGTCGTCGTTCCAGCTGCACGACACGCCAAGCATTGCGCCGGCGGTCGGCGTCGTGACGAATCTCGCGCCGGACCATCTGGACCGGTACGACTCGATAGATGACTACTATGCCGACAAGGCACAGCTCTTTCAGAACGCGGTGCCCACGTCGAGCTGGGTTCTGAATGCCGATGATCCGCTCACCCTCACGCTGCCGAGCCGCCGTCCCGGCGTCGAAGAGGCGGGGGGTCTTCCCGGACATGCGTATCTGTTTTCATTGAGCAACCGGCTCGTCGATGCGTATTATGATCGTGCCGCGAATCAACTGGTCGTGCTTGGAGAGCCGGTCGTCGCGCGGGGCGATGTTGCGCTGCTGGGCGATCATAACGTGGCGAACGCACTGGCCGCCTTGCTGGCGGTGATGGTTGCCGATGACGCACATGCCGCACCGGAAGCACGCCGTGCTCTGGCCGGCGCCGTTCGCTCGTTCCGTGCGCTCGGCCACCGGCTCGAGCCTGTTGGCGAGTTTGGTGGCGTGCTATGGATCAACGATTCCAAGGCAACGAACGTGAGCTCCACGCTTGTCGCCATCGAGGGAATGACGCGCCCAACCATCGTATTGCTTGGCGGGCGGCACAAGGGCGAGCCTTACACGGCGCTCATTGCGCCGTTGCAACGCTCCGCTAGGCGCGTGCTGGCGTACGGCGAAGCGGGGGAACGCATTGCCGCCGATCTGGGTGCTTTGGTACAGGTCGAGAAAATGGGAACATCGTTCGAGGAAGTGATGGCGCGCGCGCGCGACATCGCGGAGCCGGGAGACGCGGTGCTGCTGTCGCCGGCGTGCTCGAGCTATGACATGTTCCGGAATTACGAGGAGCGAGGCGCCGAGTTCCGCCGCCTTGCGGCCGAAGAGAGTCGCCGATAGTGAGCGGCGTTCGCGAACGGATGCGCATGGGCGTCGAGGCGCGCGCCCTCGTCAT
>DATKDD010000296.1:0-9116 GCA_035512875.1 Gemmatimonadaceae bacterium
AGCGATTCTGGAAGGCGGCGGCACCAGCGGACAGGCAGGCGCACTTCGCCTGGCCGTGGCCCGTGCCCTCGTCAAGTCGGATGAAGATCACAAGCGCAAGTTGCGCGATCTTGGCCTCATGACGCGTGACGCACGCGCCGTGGAGCGCAAGAAGCCGGGACGGCCGAAGGCGCGCAAGCGGTTTCAGTTCAGCAAGCGATAGATCAACGCGGGAATCGGGAATCGGGAATGGGGAATCGATGTGTACGTTGCGATCCCCGATTCCCTATTCCCCACCAAGCACGCGTCCCGAGCCTCCGCTGGGTGCCGGATTTTCCGGTGTGCGGCGGCACTGAAGGACGCGGACGACTCAAACCCAGACCGGATCAGATCCAACGCATGTCGCAGCCACGTCTCGAACAGCTCCTCGAAGCCGGTGTCCACTTCGGCCATCAGACACGCCGGTGGAACCCCAAAATGCGCCGCTTCATTTTCGCGGAGCGCAATGGCATCTACATCATTGACCTCCAGAAGACTCTGCGTCAGCTCGAGCTGGCGCGGCAGCTCGTACGTGAGGTCGTTATGCGCGGCGAAAACGTGCTGTTCGTCTGCACCAAGCGCCAGCTCAAGGCCGTCGTGCAAGGGGAGGCCGAGCGCTGCGATGCCATGCACGTCACCGAGCGGTGGCTGGGCGGCCTGCTGACCAACTTTCAGACGGTCAAGAAGCAGGTTCGCCGCATGAAGGATCTCGAGTCGGGCGCCGAGACCGGTGAGTTCGAGGCTTACACCAAGAAGGAACAGCTGCTCATGTCGCGCGAGCGCGAGAAGCTGGCCAAGAATCTCGCCGGTATCAAGACGATGACCCGTCTGCCGGGGCTCATGTTCGTCGTGGACTCCAAGAAGGAGCGCATCGCGGTCAACGAAGCGAACAAGCTGGGTATTCCCATCGTTGCCATCGTCGATACGAATGCCGATCCCGATCTCATCACCGTTCCGGTCGCCGGCAACGACGACGCTATCCGGTCGGTCGAGCTGATCGCGCGGTCGATCGCCGACGAGATCATCGAAGCGCGTCAGGCTGCGCCCAAGCGGGTCGAAGCCGAAGAAGGGGAAGCACAGACGTACAGCACCGAGCGCGGCATGGAGTCGACTGATGAAGGCGACAAGCGTCGTAGGCGGCGGCCGCGGCGGCGGCGGGCCAAGCCCGAAGCAATCGCCGCGCGGCTCAAGGGGCATAGCGACGCCGCCGAGGGTACCGAAGGTGGCGAAGCCGGCGAGCTGCCAGGGGGGGACGCCGGCGGAGGCGAGAGCGGCGAGTGAGCGGATGGGGGCGTGAAGTTCGGAGTGAAGGCATCGCTCGAAGCGAACCCTCATTCCCGATTCCCGCCTGGCAGGAGTAGCTTCACCTCGCCGCCGGCGCTCTGCCGGCGGCGTTGTCGTGAAGGAGAGCCAGCTTTCGCCGGTCGTGGCGCCGTGCACGGCGCCCCCGGGGGGATGAAGGCATGAGAACGCACCAGGCGCGGTTGCGCCTATAGAGGAGCATGGAGCAATGGCTACAACTACATTCAGCGCCAAGGATGTACAGGAGCTTCGGCAGCGCACCGGGGCGGGGATGATGGACTGCAAGAAGGCGCTCGAGGAGTCGGGCGGTGACGTGAACCGGGCCGTGGAGCTTCTGCGCAAGAAGGGTATCGCCAAGGCGGAGAAGCGCGCCGGCAGAACAGCGTCGGAGGGGATGGTGGCAAGCTACATCCACCATAACGGCAGGCTGGGTGTGCTGGTCGAGGTAAACTGCGAGACGGACTTCGTCGCTCGCGGCGAGTTGTTCCAGGAGCTGGTTCGCGCGATCGCCGAGCACATCGCGGCCGGTGTACCTCAGCCGGCCATGGCCGTCTCGCGCGAGGAAGTGTCGCCGGAGATCGTCGAGCGCGAACGCCGCATCCTCACCGAGCAGGCGCAGGCGTCAGGCAAGCCCGAGGCCGTGATTCAGAAGATGATCGACGGCCGGATCGACAAGTTCTTCCAGGAAGTGGCGCTGCTCGATCAACCATGGGTGCGCGACGACAGCAAGACGATCGGTGAGCTGGTAAAGGAGGCAGGATCCAAGACCGGCGAGAATCTCGTCATCCGCCGTTTCGCGCGATTCAAGGTTGGCGAGGAATAGGGCGTGACCGCGTCCCTGCGCTACCCCCGCGCCCTGGTCAAGCTGTCCGGTGAAGCGTTGGCCGGCGGCAAGGAGTTCGGCTTCGACTACGGCGTCATCGACCGGCTCGCCGGCGAGGTGAAGCAAGTCGTCGACATGGGAGTCGCGTTAGGGCTGGTTATCGGTGGCGGAAACATCGTCCGCGGATCCCAGCTTTCCCGGATGGGGATGGAGCGGGTTGGCGCCGACTACATGGGAATGCTCGGCACCGTCATCAACGGCCTTGCGCTCCAGGATGTGCTCGAGCGCAAGGGGATCAATACGCGCGTGATGACCGCAATTCGCATGGAAGAGGTGGCGGAACCCTACATCCGCCGGCGCGCGCTCCGGCATCTGGAGAATGGCATCGTCGTGATCTTTGCGGCGGGAACCGGCAACCCGTACTTTTCGACCGACACCGCCGCCGCGCTGCGCGCCATTCAGATGAAAGCCGATGTGATCGTCAAGGCGACCAGTGTGGACGGCGTGTATTCGGCCGATCCAAAGAAGGATCCGAAGGCGGTCCGGTACGAGGAAGTGAGCTATCGGGATGTGATCGCGGGCGAGCTGGGTGTGATGGACCAGACCGCGATCACCCTGTGCAAGGAAAACCGGCTGCCGATCATCGTTCTCAACATTCATCGCGACGGCGCGGTTGCGCAGGCGCTCCGCGGTGAACCGATCGGGACCATCGTACAATGAGCGCAGTCTCCGGTAATTCGACCTCCGAGATCTCCAGGTCCGCCCGCACCGCGATGCAGAAGGCGCTGGAAGCCTCGCAACGCGAGTTTGCATCCATACGCAGCGGCAAGGCGACTACCTCGCTGCTCGACACCGTGCGGGTGGAGGTGTACGGCAACCAGATGCCCGTATCGCAGGTGGCATCGATCTCCGCCCCCGAGCCAAGGCTGCTGACGGTCACCCCGTACGACAAGGGGACAGTGCAGGCGATCGAGCGCGCGATTCGCGACTCCGACCTCGGGCTGAACCCATCGTCGCAAGGTGGGCTCATCCGAGTGCCACTTCCCGCTCTCAACGAGGAGCGGCGGCGCGAGCTGGTAAAGGTCGTGCACAAGCTGGCCGAAGAGGGACGCATTGCCATTCGCCATGCGCGAACCGAAGCGAGGGACAAGACCAAGAAGCTGGAGAAGGTCTCCGAAGACGAGAAGAAGTCGGCGGAGAAGGAGTATCAGAAGCTGCATGACGAATACATTTCCAAGCTGGATGACGCGCTGAAGTCGAAGGAAGCCGAGATCATGGAGGTCTGACGGACCGACCGGTCGTCAGGCACTCCCTCATGGCGCGTTCCGAGCTGGCGACGCGAGTTCTCGCCTCGCTAATCCTCATCCCCGTCACCCTTGGCGCCGGCTGGCTCGGCGACTGGGCGCTCGCCGCACTGCTCAGCATCGTATCGGCGATCGCAGCCTGGGAGTATTATCGAATCACGGCGGCCGCCGGCCACCGGCCCTTCGCTGCGGCAGGCATTGCACTGGCCGCGCTGATCCCGCTCTCGGTGCACGCACGTTACCTCGGCCTGCCCGGCTCGGCGCTCGACGGCCGCGCCGCCTTCGGTTCGGTGCTCGCGCCGGTGCTCGATCCGGTCGCCCGGGCGCTGGTGGGGATTCTGACGCTCTCGATGGGCGGTGCCGCGATGATTCTGCTGGCGCTGATCGCCGCCAGCCTGCGTTGGCGCGGGGTGGGCGGCAGGCCGTTAGGTGCGGTCGCCATCACGGTCACAGGCGCACTCTATACGGGCGGTATGCTCAGCTTCGCCTACGCTCTCCGCTACCACCCATATGCCGTCGGCGCGGCTGCCGGAGCGAGCGTGCTCCTTTTTCCCCTGCTCATCACATGGGTCACCGATACCGCCGCCTACTTCGTGGGGCGGGCATTCGGGCGTCGCAAGCTCATGCCCAGCGTGAGTCCGGGGAAGAGCGTCGAGGGGGCACTGGGGGGATTGGTCGCCGCGATGTTGGCCGCCTGGCTGTACGAGCGGTACGTGCTCGTTCCGGTGGCGCGGCTCGCGTTCTATCCGGGGGCGGTGCTCCTGTTCGGCGCGCTGGTGAGCATCGCCGGCCAGGTTGGTGACCTCGCGGAATCGCTCATCAAGCGTGAGGCAGGGGTCAAGGACAGCTCGCGCATCATTCCCGGACACGGCGGAGTGCTCGATCGCGTAGACAGCCTGCTGTTCACGATTCCGGTGGCCTACTGGCTGCTGAGTGTATTGCGCCTTTTTCCGGCAATGCGATGACGCGCCGGCGCGTCGCGATCCTTGGCTCGACCGGCTCGATCGGCACGACCGCCTTGCGCGTCCTCGCCCGTCATCCCGATCGTTTCGTGGTCACGGCACTGACAGCCTTCTCCAATGCGCCGCTCCTCGCCGAACAGGCGCGTGCGCTGCGGCCACCCTTCATCGGCATGGTATCCGACGATGAGAGCGCGCCGCCGGAATGGCGCTGTGGAACCGAGTGCCTCGTGCAGGCGGCGACACGCGATGACGTGGACATCGTGCTCAACGCCGTCGTCGGCGCGGCGGGGCTGGATGCAACGCTGGCGGCGATAGGCGCAGGCAAGCGCGTCGCGCTGGCCAACAAGGAATCGCTCGTAATGGCCGGCGCGCTGGTGGACATCGCCCGCAAGCGTGGCGGTGGCGAGATCGTTCCGGTGGATAGCGAGCACAGCGCCATTCTGCAGTGCATCGCCGGCCGGCCGCCGGAGAGCATTCGCCGGGTGGTACTCACCGCGTCAGGCGGGCCGTTCCGGTCGTGGCCCGCAAACCGGCTGGCTCACGCTACCGTCGCCGATGCGCTTCGCCACCCCACATGGAGCATGGGGCGCAAGATCAGCGTCGATAGTGCCACGCTGGCGAACAAGGCCCTCGAGGTCATCGAGGCGCATTTTCTTTTCGGGCTTGGCTTCGATCGAATCGACGTGGTGGTGCATCCGCAGAGCGTGGTCCACTCCCTTGTCGAGTTCGTCGACGGCAGTGTGCTCGCCCAGCTTGGCGCCCCCAGCATGGAGCTCCCGGTGCTCTATGCGCTCACGCACCCTGAACGTGTGGTTGACAGCGGGGTACGTGCATTCGATCCGGTGGAGTTGTCGCCGCTCACGTTCGAGCCTGTCCGCGGAAACGACTTTCCCGCGCTGCGGCTGGGGATCGAGGCCGGACGGGCAGGGAATGCGGCGCCGGCCGTGTTCAACGCCGCAAATGAGGCCGCCGTAGCGCTGTTCCTCTCGGGCCGTATCATATTTGGAGACATACCGCGTGCAATCGCTTCGACTCTCGAGGCGATCGGGGACGCCGACGGCGGCAGCCGCGACGCGCTGCTCGCCGCCGACCAACGCGCGCGCCACCACGTTCGGAACATGTTCGGATGCTAGAGCAGCTCATGGAAGTACTGCGCGGCCCTGCCGCGATAATCTTCGTGCTCGCGATCGTGATCTTCATTCACGAGCTGGGGCACTTTCTGGCGGCCAAGTGGGCGGGTGTTTACGCGCCCCGCTTCTCGATCGGCTTTGGTCCCGCGCTGTGGAGCCGGAAATGGGGCGAGACCGAGTACGTGCTCGCCGCCATCCCGTTAGGCGGGTACGTGCGGATGGCGTCGCGCGAAGATGAGCCTGTCGCCTTCCTGGAAGGCGGGAGCGAAACGGAAGTCCAACACGTGGAGTTCACGGGCGCCAACGCGTCCCAGGTCCTTCACGAAGGGACGGCCGTCCCCAAGCTGCCGCGCCACTACGATCCCAATGCCATGGCGCCGTTCGGTCCCAGGCCGGTGCCGGAGGAGCGACTCTTCGAGTCCAAGCCGTTGTACAAGCGGCTGGTCATTCTCCTCGCGGGAGTATTCTTCAATTTCCTGCTGGCGGTGGGGGTGTTCAGCCTCGTATACGGCGTATGGGGATCGCCGTACGTCTCCACACGGGTGATAGGCGAAGTTCGCCCGCCATCGGAAGCGCCGCAGCTCTCGCAGTTCGCGTCAGGCGATACGCTCGTCGCGGTCAACGGGTCGACGCTCGACAACTGGCGCGACTTCACCCGTGCGGTTCTCGAAACCGACTCGCCGATCGTACACATCCGAACGCAGCGCAACGAAGTGGCCGTACCGGTCGGCGCGGTGGGGAGCCCGGCACGCACGGCCGTGGCAGGGGCCCTTCTCCCACGCTCTCCAGCGGTGATCATGTCCATGCTGGCGGGGCCGAGCCCCGCCAAGGAGGGGGGACTCGAGCCAGGCGATTCGGTGGTGGCGGTGAACGACGTACCGATCGAGGCATGGCACGAGCTGGTCAACGTCGTTGTAGCCTCCCCAGGGCAACCGGTGCAGCTCGCCGTCGTTAGAAAAGATGAACGGCTGAACCTCACGGTGACGCCCAGCTCCGAATCGGAGGCCGTGCCAGGCACCGACAGCACGCGCACGGTGGGCAAGATCGGCGTCTACTACCCCTTGCCGCCGCTCGAGTACGAGCGCGTCCCCATAACGACGGCGGTCTCGAACGGTTTTCAGGAGAGTATCGGCTTTACCGGATTGATTCTCGGCGTGCTGCGCGACCTGTTCACCGGCCAGGCGTCGCCTCGGGAACTCGGCGGGGTCGTGGCGATCGCATCGCAGTCCGCGGAAGCAGCGCGAACGGGAATGCAGACGCTCTTCCGGTTCCTGGCGGTGATAAGCCTGAATCTGGCAGTGTTCAATCTTCTGCCCATTCCCATTCTCGATGGCGGGCAGATCGCGCTCAACGTCGTGGAGTCGGTGCGCGGCAAATCGTTCAGCGAGCGAACGCGCGCCTATCTAGCTTATGTGGGGCTGTCGGTGATCGGGTTGATCTTCGCTCTGGCGATGTTCAACGATTTAACGAGAGGATGAACGCGATAAACGGGAAACGGGAAACGGTAAACGGGAAACGGGTGACGCGCTCCGCAACCCCGCGTTTCCCATTTCCGATTTCCCGTTTCCGACTGTGCGGGGTGCTGCTGGTGGCGATCGCCGTGCTCGGTCCTACGCTCGAGAGCTCCGCCCAACAGCGTCCACCCGCGCGCTTCTTCATCAATACCGTCGGCGACACCACGTTCACCTTTCGGGTTCCCTCCGATCCGTGGGTCGAGCCGGGTGCCGAGGGTATCGCGGTGGATCCGGCGCGGCGTGATTCGCTGGTCGCGCGCTTCCGGGTATCGCGCGTGGACTGGGGTGAGGCGACCGCGGTCATCATGGGCCAGACGACAGCGGTGACGAACGCTCACGTGGTGCTGCTCCGGATGCCTCCTACACCATGGTACCGCCGACATTTCTGGATCGGTGTACTCACCGGCGCGGGAATCGGTGCCGGAATTGCGGCGGGCATTCGATAGAGTCTTGAACGGGGACTGGGAAGCGCGAAGCGATCGTGTGCGGCCCTGACTTCCGGACTCGGGATGCTCGCCGGAACGGCGAGCTCAAACACCAGCGGCAGTTCCTAACGACTCGGCGGTCGCGGCGTACAGTCCAGCCGCGCTGGAAGACGATTTCGCTCCCGCGCGCTGATTGTTACCTGACTCTCGTACTCCAGGCAACCATCCGCGCTGAGCCTGACGCTATATGCACCGGCGGGCAGGATGAGCACGGAATCTTCGTCCACCGTGCCACGACGGGAGATGCCGCTCGGCGAGTTGACAGCGAACGTCGCGTGCGAAGGCGTCACGTTGAACACCAGCGTGCCGCATCGCTGGGGAGCGAGCGTGAGCGGCGGATTCTCACCTGCGGAAAGCGACAGCTGCCGCGAGACGGTGGCGGTGGAACATCCCTCACTGTCCGGAAACGTCGCTGTTATGGTGCGGGTGCCGGGCCGCACGTCGAGCCGCAGGTTGCCGCCGCGGCCCCGCTGCCGGCCATCCAGCAGCACGAGCGCACTGTCCGGCGCCGTTATGCGGATGGTGGCGAGCGCCTGCTCCGTGAGAGTGTCGTCCGCTGCCGTCGTGTCGGGGACCAGCGTTTCCACCGGCGGGAGCAGCACAGAAGGGATGTCGGAGGCCAGGCCGGTAGTATCCGTTACGTTGGCCGTTCGCGGCGACAGGTCACGCGTTACGGCGAACACGATGGCGAGCAGTGCTGCCCCCATGCCGAGCGCCAGCACACCGCGCCGTACCCATTGGCTGTTGGCGATGCGCGCCCAAGGGGCCCCGCGCAGGTCCGACGGCGTGATCCGAGGCACCTGCAGCGTGCTCGCCGTCATCGGGTTGCTCGTGTGCGGTGACAATTCGGCCAGCGCCTCGCCTAACGCCTCTCCACTCTCGAACCGCTCCTCCGGCGCCTTGGCCAGGCAACAGAGTATGATGCGCTCCAGCTCGGCCGAGATCGACGGGTTGAGACTGCGCGGCTTGGGCGGCCGGTCCTCCACGTGCTGCCGCGCGATCTCGTACCAGTCCGAGCCATCGAACGGCAGCGATCCGGTCGCGGCGCGGAAGAGCGTGACTCCGAGCGAGTAGATGTCGGCGCGCCCGTCCAGCGGCAGACCGCGAGCCTGCTCCGGGGAGAAGTACTGCGGAGTGCCGACGACCATGTTCGTCCCCGTCTCCTGCACGTAGCTGGAGACGGCGCGAGCGATGCCGAAATCGGCCACGATCGCATTGCCGTGGGGATCGAACAGGATGTTGTCCGCCTTCACGTCCCGGTGGATGACCCCTTCGCGGTGGGCGAAGCCGAGCGCGACTGCTACCTCTACTCCCATCCTGACGGTGAATGCCTCGGGCATGGCGCCGATGACGCGAAGCCGCTCGACGAGGCTGTTCGGGAGGTAATCCATCACGAAGTAGACCGCGTCGGCCTCGCGCCCCACGGCGAGGATGCGCACGATGTTCGGATGACGGAGCTTGGCGGCTATCGACGCTTCGCGGCGAAAGCGCGACTCGAAGGTCTCATCGCCGGCGAACTGCGGCTTGAGGACCTTGATGGCCACTGGAATGTCGAGCTCGGGATCGTATCCCCGATAG
>DATKDD010000297.1:0-3147 GCA_035512875.1 Gemmatimonadaceae bacterium
GGCCGGAGGAAAGGCGACGCGGATCACCGAGGGGATGGCGTTCGATGGGCAGCCCAGGTATTCCCCCGACGGCAGCAGGATCGTGTTCGTGAGCGACCGCAGCGGCTCGGACAACCTGTGGGTGATGGATGCAGACGGGAAGAACGCGCGGGCGATCACGAAGATGGAAAAGCGGCAATTCGTGTCACCGGAATGGACGCCCGACGGCAAGTACATCGTGGTGTCGCGCAACAACTCGATGTTCGCGCCGTTGTACGACCTGTACCTCTACCACGTGGATGGGGGGAGCGGCATCAAGATGACGGGCGCGCCGAGCGGTGGAAGCGCCCCGGCGGCCCAGGGGCCGCCAGGCGGGGGCGGCCCGAACAACTTCGTGGGCGCGGCGTTCGGCGATGATCCGCGTTATGTCTATACAGCGGCACGCCAGGGGACGGGCGGCTACAACCAGACGTCGTTCGGCTGGCAGGTCGCGGTCTACGATCGGGAAACCGGGGAACTACACCAGCGTACTTCGTCGATAGGTAGCGGAATGCGGCCGGTGGTGAGCCCCGACGGCCGGTGGCTCGTTTACGCAACGCGCGATGTCGATGTGACATCGCTCCGGGTGCGCGACCTCGAGACGGGAGACGAGCGGTTGCTCGCCCGTGACGTACAGCGTGACGACCAGGAATCGCGGTTCGTGCGCGACCTGATGCCCGGCATGAGCTTCACTCCCGACAGCCGGAGCCTCCTGACGGCGCACCACGGCAAGATCTGGCGTATTGCGATCGCCGATGGGCGGGCGACGCAGATTCCGTTCGAGGCGGACGTGGCCATCGAGATGGGACCGCTCGTAAGGTCGGCGATGCAGTACGACGATTCGTCGCTGATCGTGAGCCAGGTGAGAAACCCGCGGCCGAGTCCGGATGGCAGGCGGATGACGTTCACCGCGCTCGACAAGCTGTGGGTAATGGATCTACCCGACGGCACTCCGCGCCGCCTGACGAACAGTATCGCCGGGATCGGCGAGCATGATCCCGCCTGGTCCCCGGACGGCCGGCACATCGCCTACGTGACATGGACCGAGGCAGGCGGAAGCCTGCAGCGGGTGCGCAGCGATGGACGCGGTGCACCGGAGGCGCTGACGCAACGCGCGGCGTTCTATGAAAAGCCGGTTTTCTCGCCGGCCGGATCACGCATAGTCGTCAAGCGTGGCCCGCGCCTTCCCCGGATAGAGGGACAGGGCGGGGCCGGTGGCATGGAGCTGGTGTGGCTACCCGCGGCCGGCGGTGAGGCGCGTGTGATCGTGCCGCTGAGCCGCGGTGGGCAGGCACACTTCGGCGAGGATACCACGCGGGTCTATCTCTACGACTCGCGCGACGGGCTCATGTCGATGCGCTATGACGGCACGGATCGCAAGGCGCACGTAAAAGTCACCGGCTACGTCGACGCGCGCCAGGCGACACCACGTCCCACTCCCGCCGACGAAGTGTTGATTTCGCCGACCGGGGATCGGGTGCTGGTGCAGGCGGACAACCACGTCTACGTCGTGCCGCTACCCATGATCGGTGGCGAAACGCCATCGGTATCCATCGCCAACCCGGCCAATTCCGCGGTGCCCGTCCGCAAGCTGTCGCGCGTGGGTGGCGAGTTCATCGGATGGAATCGCGATGGGCAGGGCGTGCATTACGCCCTCGGCCGCACGGTGTTTCTCTACGATCTGCCAAGAGCCGATTCGCTGATCCGTGATTCGACGGCGCGCGCCGATTCGATCGCCCGGCAGCGCGGCGACTCGGCGGTCGCCGATTCTGCCGCGCCACCAATGCGGATCGCCGACGCCGACTCTGCGAAGGCGGATTCGGCCAGGCCTGTCTACGAGCCGCGGCGGATCGACGTGGAAATCCGTGTGACGAAGGACCGGCCGAGCGGTGTCGTCGCCCTGCGCGGCGCTCGAATCATCACGATGAAAGGAGATGAAGTGATAGAGAACGGTGACATCGTCGTCACCGGCAATCGCATAACGGCGGTGGGTGCGCGCGGAGCGGTGACGATCCCGGCTGGTGCGCACGAGGTGGACGTCGCCGGCACTACCGTGATGCCCGGCTGGGTCGACGTCCATGCACACATCTGGCCGGCCTTTGGGGTGCACCGCACGCAGGTTTGGGAGTACGCGGCCAACCTCGCGTATGGCGTTACGGCAACGCGTGATCCGCAGACGGCGACGACCGATGTGCTATCCTACGGCGACATGGTGGAAACCGGGGAGTTCGTGGGACCGCGCATCTTCTCCACCGGTCCCGGCGTGTTCTGGTCCGACGACATCAAGAGCCTGAAGGACGCGAAGGATGTGCTGCGCCGGTACACCGAGCATTATCACACTCACACCATCAAGCAGTACATGGTCGGTGATCGCAAGGTGCGGCAATGGGTGATCATGGCGTCGAAGGAGCTCGGCCTGACGCCGACGCTCGAGGGCGGCCTCGACTTCCGGAAGAATCTGACCGAGGCGATCGACGGCTATGCCGGCACCGAGCATTCATTTCCGATCGCGCCGCTCTACGAGGATGTGATCAAGGTGCTGGCGGAGAGTGGCATCACCTACACCCCGACGCTGCTGGTGCAGTATGGCGGGCCATGGGTGGAGAATTACTGGTATCAGCGTCACGACGTTACATCCGACGAGAAGCTCAAGCGTTTCGTGCCACCTAACGCCCTCCTGTCGCGCGGCCTGCGTCGTTCCGGCTGGTGGCACGAGAGCCAGTACTCGTTCGCACTACTCGCCGAGCAGGCCAAGAAGCTGGTCGAAGCCGGCGGAAAGGTGGGACTCGGCAGCCATGGGCAGCTTCAGGGGCTGGGCGTCCATTGGGAGCTGTGGACGATCGCGTCAGGCGGCATGAAGCCGATGGACGTGTTGCGCGTGGGCACGGTCTTCGGTGCCGAGGCGATCGGTCTGGACCAGCACCTCGGGACGCTGGAAGGCGGCAAGCTGGCGGATCTGCAGGTGCTGAGCGCCAACCCGCTGGACGACATTCGCAACACGACGTCGATCCGCTACGTGATGAAGAACGGACGCCTCTACGACGCCGGCACGCTCGCCGAAATCTGGCCGCGGCAGCGACCGGCGCCGCGGTTCTGGTGGGAGGATGAGGAGGACGTGGTCGTGAACGG
>DATKDD010000298.1:0-4459 GCA_035512875.1 Gemmatimonadaceae bacterium
ATGGCGTGACGCCGACCCCGAAGTGAGCCGCCTCCTCGCCGCGCTCGACAGTTAGGCGCCGTCGTGCACGTGCTCGGAGGTGCTGTCAGGCACTACCGGAACGTCGGATAGATGTTCCTGCACCACCACCCACTCTCCGCCCATGCGCACGAACACCGCCGTCCACGCACCTGCGATCGTGTGCGGCCGGCCGAGCGGCGTATGGTGCGGAATCGAATACGTGGCAGTCACCGCGGCGGCGTCGCTGGCCAGTACGTCCACGTAGATGTCGCCCCACACCCACGTCGGATCGCGCATGTTCTGTCCCACGATCTCCCAGAACGAGCCGATCGCCGAATCCAACGCTGACCTGCTGGTCGTGACCTGGCCCGCAGAAGCGGCCACCACTCTTCCCGTATCCGGATAGAGCGACAACAGGCGTTCGGAAACGCCGTCGCGCGAAAAATCGTACGCTTGCGCGATCAATCGGGTCAGCGTGTCGGTGATGGCCTCCCGCTCGGCGGCACTCACCGGGCGATTTGCCGGTGATCCGGAGTCACATGCCAGAAACCCGAGGGCAGTCACTACCACCAGATGGCGCAGTCTCATCTCGCGTTTGAGCGCAAGGCAGGGACCATGGTCCTGTCGCGTCGGACGCCCGGCGTTTACTCGAAAGACGGGACGGCTGTCCTCCTTCGGCGACAGCAACTGTATGGAATCGCAGACACGATCGCCAGCAGTCCAAATGTTGAGCGCCATTTTCTCCGGTCGAGAGGCGGCTCAGCCCATGCACCAGCAAAAGGGCGCCTGTGGGCGCCTCGCCCGCATGGTGTTTGGTGCCCAGCAGGAGGACTGTGTGCGATCCACTCGAATACTCGGGATTGCGGCGGTGGCGGTGACTGTTGCCGCGTGCGGCAATCAGCCGAAGTCGTCGGCGCCGGATGCGGCGCTGAGTCGCGACCTGGCACTCGCGGCCTCTGAAGCGATGGAACTGGCGCCCAATGGCAGCGGTCACCCGATGCTGGCGGCTGAGCTTCCTCCGCCAATCATGGTTGCGCAGCGTCACTCGGTTGCCAAGAAGCCCTCGCCGCACGTCGAGCCGCTACCAGAGCCGGTCAGCATTGAGCCTGCCGAGATAGTTGCCATCGCCGATGTGCCGCAGATGACCGAGTCTCCGGCCGGTGCGCCCGTTGAAATCGAGCGTCCCGCCCCGGCTCGCCGTCCGGCGCCGATGCCGGTCGACTATCCGGTCCATGGTGGCGAAGGGCCAAATGATGGGGGCGGCGTGGGGCCGATAATCGGCGTCGTGATCCGTGGCGGAGCCGTTGGCCATGACAATTGCAAGAAGCATCCGAGCCGCGGGGGAAGCGTATTCGTGGGCACGCGGGGACCGATCGGCATAGCGCGGGGACCGGTGATCCGCGGCGGTGTCGCGATCAACAATCGTATTCCGCCTCGCACGGCGGGGACCTTTCCGAGGTAGGTTCCCCGCGCTAATGGCTTGGAGAGCTCCGGTCGCGCCGGGGCTCTCTTTCGTTTGCGGTGGCTCCGGGATTGCTCCGCGATGTAACCCTGTCCAAGCCGCGTTCGTCCTTTCAACGCGCCCAGGGAGGCCCCTCCCCCGGACTTCCCCTCGTTAGAAAACGCTAATCATCGCAGGCCGAATAAGCCCGGAGGCCGATCGGTGCGCTACTGGATCATCGCTGGGCTGCTGCTCGCCGGATGTACGGGCGGCGGCGACACTTACCGTCTCGGGGCCGCAGGTCCATGGACCGAGCGTTATGGCGCCATGAACCGTCGCGGTATCGAGCTGGCTCTGCAGCAGATCAACAGCCGAGGTGGCGTTCGCGGGCGGAAGCTCGAGATCGTTATGCGCGATGACGAAGGAAGCGGAGAAAAAGCTGCGCGGATCGCCGGTGAGTTCGTGCGAGATCCTTCGATCGTTGCCGTCGTCGGGCACGTGAACTCCGGCGCGATGGTCTCCGCCGCAAAGGTCTACGACGGCAACATGCCGGCGGTGGCGACGACCGCCACATCACCGGACCTGACGGGGATATCGGGTTGGGTATTTCGCGTAATATCCAGCGACTCGACCAATGGCGAGGATCTCGCCCGGTTCTCCGGTTCGCTGGGGCATCGGCGCGCGGCTATTCTGTACGAGAACAATCCGTACGGGCGCGGCCTCACCCGGTCGTTCGAGCGCAACTTTGCCGGCGAGGTAATCAGTGCCGATCCGATCTCCGAAGACGGGATGCAGAACTTCGAGCCGTTCGTCGCCTATCTCAAGATCATGCGTCCCGATGTGGTGTTCGTGGCGGGGACCGAGCAGTCCGGTCTGGCGTTGCTGCGCGAGGCCCGGCGTCAGGGATTGAGCAGCGACTTCATGGGCGGCGACGGATGGACGGGTGTGGTCACGGACACGGCAGCCTCCGAAGGGGTGTACGTGGGGGCTCCGTTCAGCGCGGCTGATACACGCGCTTCTGCCCGGCAGTTCGTCTCCGCTTTTCGTGCCAAGTATGGCATGGTCCCCGACGGGAACGCGGCGCTCGGCTACGATGCCACGATGCTCCTCGCCAAGGCGCTCGAGGCGGGCGGCGCGGACCGCGAAAGCGTGCGAAACTGGTTGGCCGGCCTGACTGCCCAGAGTGCGCACCGCGGCGTCACCGGGCCGATCCGATTCGGCGCCGGCGGGGATCCGGTCGGAAAGGGCTTCGTAATGACACAGTTGCAAGGCGGTGTCCTCGTCGTGCAGGGGGAAGTGCCGTGACCAATCCAGCCGGTTCGATTAGCATTCGTGCGCGCATGACGATCGGCTTTGGCGTCATCGTTCTGTTTTTGGCAATGGCCGGCATGCTGGGCCGCATGTCGATGCTCGGAACCTCAAGGGTCGTCCGCGCGACATTGGCGGAGGTACAGGAGGATGCCCGCCTCGCGTCGCAGCTCACTGCGGTGCTCGCGCAGGCGACCGGCGCCGCCGGGCATTATCTCAGCGACCGCGATTCGGCATCGGCGGTGGAGTTCCGCGAACTGGGGTGGAAGGCGCACAGTGTCCAGCGACGGATGAACGCGCTACCTAACCAGACAACCGAGGAAATTGCCGCGGTGGCGGCCATCGATGTGGTGCTGTCGGAAATGGAGGTGCGGTATGCGCGTGCGCACAGGCTTGCCGATCTGGGTCGCTCGGAGGCGGCACACGACGAGGCGGAGCACGTTCTCCAAACCGTGAGGGAGCTGATGTCCCGGGTGGAGCGCCTCGGCGAACTGAAATCGGAAAAGGTCGCCGGCGCGTCCGAGCAGCTGCGCCGCGAGACCGAGCAGCGGGCCTGGCTCCTCGTGACCATCGTCACGCTCGCCGTATTAGTCGCCATCGCGCTCGTGTACAGCACCATGCACTCCATCTCTCAACCGCTCACCAGGCTCGTCGACCACGCCAACGCGCTCAGCCGTGGCGAGCTCGCCTCGCGTACCGAGGAGCGGATGCCACGTGAGTTGCAAGTACTCGCCAATGCGATGAACGTAACCAGTCAATCGTTGTCTGGTATCGTCACCGGGGTAGCGCGCACATCCGATGATGTGGCTACTTCGGTCGGCCAGCTGGTGGGGGTCTCCGAACAGATTTCACAATCGGCTTCCCAGGTGGCGAACGCGATGAGCGACGTGAGCGTCGGAGCCGAGGAGCAGGTGGAGCAGCTCCGTGCCGTCGACGCCGCCCTGCAGGACGCCCGTGTGCGCGCCGAGCACGTCGTCGCCGGTGCCGACGAGGTCAATCAGCTCGCGCAGGAAATCGAGTCCTCGGCGGAGTCGAAGCGCGCTCAGGTCGAGCGGGCGTTAGGAATACTCGTCGATATGCGCGGTGTCGTGCAGCGCGCGGCTGCCGAGGTAACGACGCTGAATCGCACGACGACGGAGATCAACGGCTTCGTCACCTCGGTCAGTCAGATCGCCGAGCAAACGAACTTGCTGGCGCTGAACGCGGCGATCGAGGCGGCCCGCGCGGGAGATGCCGGCCGCGGGTTTGCCGTCGTTGCCGACGAGGTGCGCAAGCTCGCCGAGCAGGCGCAGTGCGCCGCAAGGGACATCGTACAGCTTACGCACGTGGTGAGCTCCCGCGTCGGAAGCACGTCCAGCGCGATGGAAGCGGGCGTTTCGAAGGTTGGGGAGATCGAGCGCGTATCGCTCGAGCTCGACAGCGCCCTAACGACAATCACCGAGTCCGCCGAGCGCACCCGCGTGGCCGCTGGACGCGTGACCCGGGCGGCGCAGGAGAATGCGGCGTCGGTGATGAGCGCCGCGGCGGGGATTGCGTCTATTTCTCGTACGGCGGAAGGGCACGCCGCGGCAGCCGAGGAGGTCTGCGCCAGCGCTCAGCAGCAGAGCGCGGCGTGCGAGGAAATGAACTCCGCATCGGGCGAGCTGCTCGCGGGCTCCGCGCACCTCCGCGTCCTGGTTCGGGGCCTGCAGCCGGGGAAGGGGAACGATG
>DATKDD010000299.1:0-4937 GCA_035512875.1 Gemmatimonadaceae bacterium
TGCCGGAATGAGCCAGCGATGCTCGCTGGCCGTGAGTGCGAGCGCGAACGGCCGACCGTGTAAACGCGCCGCCGAATCGATCGCGGCGAGCGTCTCCCGCTCCCCGTACCAGCGACCCGCCATACGTACCGGGAGGAGCGAGTCTCGACGCGCCAACTCGGCCCGATACCACTCCGCGCCCAGCAGCGGTGCAACGACTATGCGTACATCGAGGCGCGTGCCGTGCACTGCCTGGGCATACCAGAGTGGAAACGAATCGTTGTCGCCTCCGGTGATGACTACGGCGTTGCGCGGCGCGCTCCAGAGCAGCGCCTCTCCCACGATGCGTGGCAGCGATGCCACCGGCTGGCGCGTGCGCGTCACGGCCGACCAGTTGAGTGCGACCGGTATCGAAACGATCGCCGCCGCCGCGAGAGCCGGTGGCCATCCGCGGGCGGCGGCCCACGCGACGGTCCCGGCACCGGCCCACGCGCCCCACACCACGAAGCCGAGTACGAAGAAGTAATCCCGGTCGCGTGCCTCGTGAGGCATGTCGTCAGGCAGAATACCGTAGCCGAACGAAGCGCCGGCCTTGAAGTTCATGTAGAGGACCAGCCCCACCGTTGCGCAGGCGAACAGGGTGCCAAGCACCAGAGCGCTGCGTCGATCGCGCCGCCAGTGCGCACGCGCGCCGGACAAGCCGAGAGCGGCGAAGAGCAGCGTAAAGGCCGTTCGGCCGACCGTGGGCGCCACGCCGGGGCCCAGCCCGAGCGCGAACTGCCAGTCGGCGTACTCGAACCAGTTGGCCAGCTGGGCCCACAGCGGCGCCTGACGAGGCCATAGTCCGGGCACATCGTATTGTGCACGGCCGAGCAGTCCGAGTAGTGCGTCCCACCCGATGGCGTAGCCGGTATTGACCGCCGGATCGAACGCGGCGCGCACCGGTACGAATGCAACCGCGCTCGCCGCCAGCAGCGCCGCCGCACCGCAAGCCAGCGCCAGTCGCGCTCCTCCGCGCCCGCTCATTGCTCCGGTGGCGGCGATCAGCGCCACCCCAGCCGCCAGAACGACGACGCTCCCCCGCCCAACGGCGACGGCGAGCACGGCCACCGCGGTCACCAGCGCCGCATCGTTCCAACGAACGCCGGGCTCCGCGCCTAACGCCACGCGCACGGCCGCCGCCGGCGCCACTACCAGTATGCCGAGATGCAGTGGCACCGCCATCGCCAGCAGGTACGCCGCCAGCACCAACCACCTTGCCCGCCGGGTCCCCCGCTCGCGGGCGGCGTTATCCGCGGCCCACAGCACGAGCAGCGAGACGAGCATGACCGGGGCGTAGACCTCGGCCTCCGTCGCGCTGCGCCACACGGTGGAGCCCGCGCCGGCGACCATCGCGCCAGCGAGTGCCATCCAGCCGCTCTCCATCCAGCGCGCGAGCAGAACGGCAATGATCGCGACGGTCAATCCCGTGCATACCGCCGAGAACAGGTTCATCGCCGCCGCCCGCGGCAGCACCGGAACCAGATCGCTGAACGCTCTTGCGGCGAGCACGTACAGTGGCATGCCGGGCGGATGCGGAATGCCGAGACTTTCGACGGCGGCGATCAGCTCGCCGGAATCCCAGAAGGTGAGCCCTGGCGCCATTGTCGCCGAGTAGACGGCGAGCATGGCGATTCCGGCCACCGTGCCGGCGGCCGTTGGCGTCAGGCGCATCGGTCGCGCCGGCGTCTAACCCTGAAGCTGAACGATCGGCTGCTCCGCCGTGGTACGCGGAACCCGGCCGGCGATGAGATCGCGTACCTGCGGGGCACTGAGGTTCCGGTACAACTTGCCTTCATGCGCCATCGAGATGGTGCTCGTCTCTTCCGAGACCACGAATACCCGGGCGTCGGTCTCCTCGGCCAGCCCCAGCGCGGCGCGATGGCGGGTGCCGAGCGAACGGTCGTTCAGGTCCTGCTGCGACAACGGCAGAATGCACCCCGCACCAATGATGGTATCGCCGCGGATGAGTACCGCGCCATCGTGCAGCGGCGAATACGGCGTGAAGATCGTCGCCAGCAAATCAGCCGATATCTTGGCCTGCATCTCCACTCCAGACTGCACGTAATCGCCTAACGCCACCTCACGCTCTAGCGCGATTATGCAGCCGATCCCCGACCGGCTCAGCCGCTCGACGGCACCGGCGATCTCCTCGGCCACCTGACTCGTGTCGAGCGAGCGGAAAAACCTCGTGAACTGGTACTGCCCCAGCTTCGCCAGCCCCCCGCGCAGTTCCGGCTGAAAGACCACCAGCGCGGCGAAGGCGCCGTAGGTGAAGACGATCCCCAGAATGTAGGTGATCATCGTCAGCTTGAGCAGCAACGCCAGCGCGTACGTCAGCACCAGAAAGATGATCCCGAGCAGAATCTGCACCGCCCGCGTGCCGTGGATGAGCAGCAGCACCCTGTAGATGACGAACGCCACGACGGCGATCTCGATCGCATCGCGCCACCCGAACTCGACGAGACCGAACTGATCGAGGACGCTCATGCGCCGTTTGCCGCCCCTCCGCCCGCGCGCAGCACCGCCCACGCCGCATCAAGCGCCTGACGATTCCCGCGCACGTCGTGTACGCGGAACATTCGCGCGCCGCTCGCCAGCGCCATCACGTTCACCCCCACCGTGCCCATCGCACGCTCCCTCGGCTCGCTCACGCCGGTAATCTCGCCGATCAACCGCTTGCGTGACACCCCAACCATCACGGGATAGCCTAGCGCCGCCAGCGCCGGCACCCCGGCCAGCGCGGCCAGCGAATGCTCGCTGCGCTTGGAAAAGCCAATGCCCGGATCCAGCACGATGCACTCCTCTTCCACTCCAGCATCACGGGCGGCCGCGGCGCACGCAGCGAGTTCGGCGACGATCTCCGCGGTCACCCCCGCCGGGTATTGCGCGTGCTCGAACGAAGCCATTTCGGACACCGTGCCTCTCGAATGCATCAGGATCAGACCCGCTCCGGCCGCGGCGCAGACGGCGGCCATTCGCTCATCGAGACGGGTGGCCGACACGTCGTTGATCACGTTCACCCCTTCGTCCAGCGCCGCCCGCGCGACGTCGGACTTGACCGTGTCCACCGAGAGCACCGCCTCCGGAAAGCGCGATCGCGCCGCTCGCACCACCGGAAGGACTCGGCGCAACTCTTCTGACACGCTCACCGGCTCGGCTCCCGGACCCGTGGACTCGCCGCCGATGTCGAGTACGTCTGCGCCGGCATCGAGCAATTTTTCGGCCTCGCGCAGCGCCGCATCCGGCGAAACGAAATCACCCCCGTCGCTGAAGCTGTCGGGGGTGACGTTGAGGATTCCAGCGAGAACAGGCCGATCGAGTGCGATCAGTCGCTCGCGGACACGCCACACGGGCGCCGTCGCCGGGCGTGTCTCCGCGTCGGGTGCCCCCGCGGCGGGCATTACGCCGGCGAGGGCTCCGGACCGCCGAGCAGCGGCGGCTTGGCCGGTCGCGCTTGCGGCGCCAGTGCAGGCTGCGCCGGCGCCGGCGCGGTAGGCGGCACCGGCGCCTTGCGCGGCGGCAGTTTGTCCCCCCGCACCAGATACGCAATGTCTTCCGCCGTCAGCGTTTCGCGCTCCAGCAGCGCCGCGGCGATCGCGTGCAGCAGATCGTTGTGCTCGATCAGCGTGGTGCGAGCACGCTCGTACGCCTGGTTGAGCAGGCGCGAGACCTCGGCATCCACCAGCTGCGCCGTCTTTTCCGACACCTCGCGACGGTGTCCCAACTCGCGACCCAGGAAGACCTCCTGCTCGTTGTCCCCGACCAGAACCGGACCGATCGTCTCCGAAAGCCCCCACTGCGCGACATAACGTCGGCCGAGGACCGTCGCCTTCTGGATGTCGTTCGACGCGCCTGTCGTCACGCGGTCGCGCCCGAAGATGATCTCCTCGGCCACACGTCCGCCGTACGTCATCACGAGAATGGCTTCCACCTGCTGACGGTTCACGGAGTAGCGGTCCTCCGTCGGAAGGGTGAACGCCAGCCCCAACGCACGACCGCGCGGCACGATCGTCACCTTGTGCAGCGGATCGCAGCCCGGAGTCTTGATGGCGCACACCGCATGACCCGCCTCGTGATAGGCCGTATTGCGGCGCTCCTCCTCCTTCATCACCATCGACTTTCGTTCGGCGCCGAGCATCACTTTGTCCTTCGCATCCTCGAGGTCGGCATAGTTGACGCGCTCGTGGTTGCGCCGCGCAGCCAGCAGCGCCGCCTCGTTCACCAGATTCGCCAGGTCGGCACCCGACATCCCAGGGGTCCCGCGAGCGAGCACCGTCACATCGACGTCATCGGCGACCGGCACCTTGCGGAGGTGAACCTTGAGAATCTCCTCGCGACCGCGCAGGTCCGGCGCGTCGACCACTACCTGCCTATCGAACCGGCCCGGGCGGAGCAGCGCCGGATCGAGCACATCGGGACGGTTCGTGGCCGCGATGAGGATCACACCATCGTTCCCCTCGAAGCCATCCATCTCGACGAGCAGCTGATTGAGAGTCTGTTCCCGCTCGTCGTGACCACCGCCCAGACCGGCCCCGCGATGGCGGCCAACCGCGTCGATCTCATCAATGAAGATGATGCACGGGGCGCTCGCCTTCCCCTGCTCGAACAGGTCGCGCACACGCGACGCGCCGACGCCCACGAACATCTCGACAAAGTCCGAACCGGACATCGAGAAGAACGGACGACCTGCTTCACCAGCCACCGCGCGGGCAAGCAACGTCTTGCCCGTGCCGGGCGGGCCGACTAGCAGCGCGCCCTTCGGCAAACGTCCGCCGAGCTTGGTGAACTTCGCCGGATCCTTGAGGAACTCGATGATCTCCACCAGCTCGACCTTCGCCTCGTCGGCGCCCGCCACGTCGGCGAACGTCACCTTCGGCGTGTCGCCCGTGAGGAGCTTCGCCTTGGACTTGCCGAAC
>DATKDD010000300.1:0-4871 GCA_035512875.1 Gemmatimonadaceae bacterium
GGCCGATGTCACCATTGTCAGGCAGCTGCTCGAAGAGCTGGGGCCGGAGCTGATCTTCGTCGCCGGCGACCTGTCCGATCCGCACGGCACGCACCGGATGTGCAAGGAGGCGATCGATCGCGCGCTGGCGCAGCTGTCGGAACTCGGCTGGCCCGGGGCCGCCGCGCGCCCCGAGGTCTGGCTGTACCGCGGCGCCTGGCAGGAGTGGGCGGTCACCGAGGCCACTTATCTCGTTCCCCTGTCACAGGAAGAGCTGCGTCTCAAGATTCAGGCAATCTTCAAGCACCAGTCGCAGAAGGACTCCGCGCCATTTCCCGGCCAGGACGATCGCGAGTTCTGGCAGCGCGTGGAGGGGCGCAACAAGGGAACCGCCGAACAGCTGGACCAGTTAGGGCTCGCCGAATATTTCGCCATGGAAGCGTACGTCGTCGAATAACCCCCATACATGATCGGATCCTTCACCGTCCTCGACGCCGTGGTGCTCGCGGCATACCTGTTCGGCACCACGGCGCTCGGTGTGTGGTTGGGGCGGTCGCAGCGCGACGCGCGCGACTACTTCGTGGCGGGCCGGGCGGTTCCCTGGTGGGCGGTGCTCTTCTCCGTCGTGGCGACGGAAACGAGCGCGCTGACCTTCATCAGTATTCCGGGACTCGCCTACGCCACCGATCTCGGCTTTCTGCAGATCGCACTCGGCTACCTGCTCGGACGCATGGTGATTGCCTATACGCTCCTACCCAAGTACTACGAGGGCGAGCTCGTCACCGCGTATGAGCTGCTTGAAAGGCGCTTCGGCAAGGCGACACGCCGTTTCGCATCCGTGATCTTCATGTTCACCCGCGCCTTCGGAGATTCGGTCAGGATCTTTGCGACGACCATTCCGTTGGCTCTCATCATCGGTCCGATCGTGCCGCCCGAGTACATTCAGCCGGTGGCGATTCTGACGTTAGGCGCCTTCACCATCGTTTACACCTACTACGGAGGAATGCGGGCCGTCATCTGGACCGATGTCGTGCAGACCGGCGTCTACCTGATTGGCGGACTGTCGGCGGTGTGGCTGATCGGACAGGGAGTCGACGGCGGATGGAGCGCCATATTCGCTCGTGCCGAGTCGGTCGAGAAGCTGCGGATATTCGATGGATACATGGGGTTCGATCGGCCGCACACGGTGATCGCCGGCCTGATCGGTGGCGCTTTCCTCTCCATGGCATCACATGGCGCCGATCAGATGATAGTTCAGCGGCTGCTCGCTTCGTCGTCGCTCAGGGATGCCCGCATATCGCTCATCGGCAGCGGCGCGGTCGTCATCGCGCAATTCGCCCTCTTTCTGGTGATCGGCGTCGGACTCTATGCATTCTACGACGCGCAGACGTTCGCCAGAACCGACGAGATCTTTCCCCGATTCATCATTGAAGTGATGCCGCCCGGACTCACCGGTCTCGTCATCGCGGCAATCCTCGCCGCCGCCATGAGCACCGTCTCCAGCTCGCTCAATTCACTGTCGGCTGCTTCCACGCACGACATCTATCTTCCGCTCACCAAGCGCGGTCCCAACGATCCCGCGACTCTGCGCATCGGCAGAGTCTTCACACTCGTCTGGGCCGTCATCCTGCTCGGCGCTGCGCTGGCGTACCCCGCCGAGGGGACCCCGGTGGTCGTCCTGGCATTGTCGATCGCGTCGTTCACTTACGGCGGGCTGTTAGGCGGCTTCTTTCTCGGCCTGCTCTGGAGCCGCGCCATTCAGCGCGATGCGCTCCTCGGCATGGCGGTGGGCATCTTCTGCATGACCCTCGTGGTGTTTGCCAATCAGCTCTCGGCGTGGTTCCCCGGTACCCTCGGAGGGCTCGCGCCGCTCGGAAGGATCGCCTGGCCGTGGTACGTGCTCATCGGCACCTCGATCACCGTAGTGGTCGGCGTGCTGTCGTCGTTCACGCACCCGCGCCCCACTGTGACACCTGTGATATCGGCAATGGAGCGTGCCGCGTGACGGAGGAACTGTTGGTCGTCGGCGTCGATGGTGGCGGATCGAAGACACTGGTCTGGGTGGCCGGCGAAGATGGAAGGCCGATCGGCGAAGCGACGGGGCCCGGATCGGCTGTTGTTCCGGGGGAGGAGCATCATTCTGCCCTGGTGATCGCCGACACCCTGCGCGAGGCATTGCGAGTTGCCGGCAGAGAGGGCGCTCGACCGCGGGCGTTGTGCGCCGGGTTGGCGGGCGCGGGCCGTCAGGCACCGCGCGACGCCCTGCTCGATGCGCTGGAGTCGATGGGTCTCGCCGAGGACGTATTCGTGCGCCCTGACGCGGCGATAGCCATGGATGATGCCTTTGGCGATGGGCCGGGAATTCTGCTCGTAGCGGGAACCGGTTCGGTGGCTTTCGGACGCGGTCCAGCTGGCGCGGAAGATCGCACCGGCGGTTGGGGGCCGGTGTGCGGAGATGAGGGTAGTGGGGCGTGGATCGGGCGGCGCGCGCTCTCAGTGGTGACGGCGGCGCACGACGGGCGAGAACCGGAAACGGCGCTCACCGGCGCGATTCTCACTGTGGTGGAAGTCAACGAGGTGGAGGAGCTGATTCCGTGGGCGGCACGCGCAACGCCAGCCCAGTTGGCGTCGCTCGCGCCTATCGTCAACGCGGTCGCGGATGGGGGCGACCTGCGGGCTAATGCTCTGCTCAGTCTCGCGGCTGAGGAACTCGTGCTCCACGTACGCGCGCTCGCCAGGCGCCTGTTCGGCGATGAGCGCGTCACCATTCCGGTGGCGCTGACTGGTGGACTACTCGCGCCCGGCGGCCCGTTGCGCCGCCGCGCCGAGCACCGCCTTCGGTCGGCGGTTCCGGGTGCGCATATACGCTCGGAGCCGGTGGTGCCGGTGAGGGGCGCGGTTAGGGATGCGTTGCGAGTGCTCGGAGAGGTGGGAAATAGGAATTAGGAAATGAGAATTAGGAAATGGGAAATAGGAATGTGGGATTCAACCGCTAGCGTTAGGCGACTTCGGGCGACAAAAAAACCGCGTCAGACTTACGCGGCAATTCGGCCCTATCGAGCGATCGGTGGCGCGCGCTTCAGAGGCGCAGCGTCAGGAGCGCGACACCTGTGACCGGAACCCCATCCCATCTGACAGCCGGCCGAAATCGTACTTCCTTGAACTGATCCCTTATGCGGCGGTTGTAGTCGGAATCACTGGTGGGCGTGAACTCGAAGGCGATTACGCTACCGTCGACATCGACCTGGAAGCGGAGTTGAACGACCTGCCCGGAGACCTTGCGCGGCTTGGGCATAGGGGGGATGGTAAGAAAGTCTGGCGTTGGCGGGTAAGTCTCTCCATCTCCACCCCCCGTACCCGCTCCCACCGCCGAGCCGCGGCCGGTGCCAACACCGGATCCAACCCCACCGCCTCGGCCGGGTCCGGTGCCGCTGCTCCCATCGCTACCGGTACCACCACCGATTCCCGCGGATAGAGCCAGATCGAGCGTCGTGGTCGGCATGGTAATGTCGAGCCGTACCACCGGGTCGACCGTCTTCTCCTCCTCGACGGGCTCGACTTCCGGCGGCACCTCCTCCTCGATTGGCGGAACGAGCGGGGCCTGCAGCGCGGCAGGGAGCGGGATCATGTAGCGCAGCCGTTCCGTCAAAGTCTCCCCGCCGCCACTGCCTCGGCGACCGCCGCCCCCGCCCCCTGCCGGACCCGCTCCACCGGCGCCCGGTGTGGGGTCTGCGATCGTGACGGCAATGAGCGCGGGCGAGATGAGCAGGAGTAGCAGCATCGCGTGCACGACGACTGCTGCCAAGGGCGTCCACCACGGTGGCTTGCCCAGAGGCATTCCCACGGGCGGGCGATATCGCGGCCGCGCATGCGGCTGCTGCGGATTCTGCACTACGTCCAGTTCTCCATGATTGCCTACAAACTAATACGACGGACGCCCCCCAAAGGGTTCGTCCGCCGCACACCTCACCGTTTGGCGCTCGGTGCTAATCGCCCTTTGGCGGCACTCCAATGACCTTCACCCCGGACCCACGCGCCACGTCCATCGCTTGAATGACCTTTTCGTACGTGACCTGCGGATCACCCTTCACGAACATGATCTTCTCGGGACGGGGATCGTAGATCTCCTTGAGCCGTGCACCGAGGCGGGGCCATGTGACCGGTTCCTTGTTAATGGCCAACTGGTCTCCCGGGCCCACCTCGAGTACGATCTGATTCGACTGCACGTTCGCGGCCACCACCGCCGGGGTCGGATCCGGCAGCTGCAAATCGATCGCCTTCCGCATCCGTGGTTGCATGATCATAAAGATGATCAGCAGCACGAGCAGAATATCGATCATTGGCACCACGTTCGGTTCGGCGTTGAATCCGCCTGTGGCATCGTGTGCTGGTCCCATGGTCGTGTCTCCTACGGATTCCGGATGACGTCGCCTTCAACAGTCGACTCGGTTCCCGGCAGCTGGTCGGCGATCGCGGCGATGACGCGCACGCCATTGGATCCGGCAATGTCCATCGCGTCGATCACCTTTGAATACTCGAGCGACTTGTCTGCCTTGAGGTAGAGAATCTTGTCCGCCTGACGAATGTCGTAGACGCTCTTTATGACGGAAGGAAGATCCTCGGCCCGCACCGCTTTCTTGTTGTAGTAGTAGTTACCGCCCAGGTCGATACCGAGAACCTGATCCAGCTCTTCATCGTCGGGGTGCGACTTGAGGTTGACCCCTTCCGGCGGCGTTGCCTGGAAACCGGCCGCCAGCGCCGGCGTGACGATCATGAAGATGATCAGGAGCACGAGCATGATGTCGATCATCGGGACGACGTTCGGTTGCGACTTGACGGAGGTGGTTCCCTGCACCGACATGCCCATGGCGTTCTCCTGCCGTTAGGTTCGG
>DATKDD010000301.1:0-9020 GCA_035512875.1 Gemmatimonadaceae bacterium
CCTCGAATCGTTCCCCACCGCCTCGCCCCAGGGCGTGCGCGACGCGCTCTACGCCGCGACCACGAAGGGGATCGTCACCAGCTCGAGCACGGCCAACAACCACCTGCTCTACAGCCTGGTGAGCGACGGCAGCGGCGGCGGCGACACCAACAGCCCGCCGACGGCATCCTTTACCCATGCCTGCACCGATCTGGCCTGCGACTTCGATGGCACCGGCTCGAGCGACAGCGACGGCACCATCGCGAGCTACGCCTGGGACTTCGGCGACGGCACGACCGGATCGGGCGCGACGGCCAGCCACACGTACGCCAGCGGCGGCACGTACTCGGTCGTCCTCACAGTGACTGATGACGACGGCGCGACCGGCTCGCAGACGCAGAGCGTGAGCGTGTCCAGCTCGAGCGGCGGCGGCGAGATCACGCTGAGCGCCACCGGCTACAAGGTGAGGGGCCGCATGCACGCGGACCTGACCTGGTCCGGCGCGACCTCCACGAACGTGGACGTGTATCGCAACGGAGCGGTCGTCGCGACGACGGCCAACGACGGCGCGTACACGGATGCGACGAACTTCGTGGGTGGCGGCACCCTCACCTACAAGGTGTGCGAGGCCGGGACCACGACCTGCTCGAACGACGCGAGCGTCACGTTCTAGGACCGCACGCCGTTTCACGCGGCTCCCGCCGCAACCGGGCCCCCGGAGGGATTCACTTCCTCCGGGGGCTTCGTGCGTCGTGGCACCCGACTTGACGCTCCTCCGCAAGCCACCGTTATTGCCACACCATGCGAATCCACGTTGTGCGGGAAACGGCGCCGGGCGAGCGGCGGGTCGCGCTCGTGCCGGACGTCGTGCAGAAGCTGGTGAAGAGCGGCCATCACGTGACGGTCGAGCACCGGGCGGGTACGGCGTCGGGTCTCCCGGACGTCGAGTACGCGCACGCGGGCGCGCGCGTCATCGAGGGCCCGGGCGTCGCACTCGCGCCCGGCGACCTGATCGTGCGGGTGCGCCCGCCCTCGGACGAGGAGATCGCGCGGCTGCCGCGCGGTGTCGCATTGGTCGGCATGCTCGATCCTCTGGGCCAGCCGACGCGCGCGCAGCGTCTGGCGGACGCGGGCGTCGACGCGTTCGCGCTCGAGTTCGTGCCGCGCATCACGCGGGCGCAGACGATGGACGTGCTGTCGTCGCAGGCGAACCTCGCCGGCTATCGCGCGGTGCTCGAGGCCGCGCAGCGGCTGCCGAAGATCTTTCCGATGATGATGACCGCGGCGGGCACGATCCCGCCCGCGAAGGTGCTCGTGCTCGGCGTCGGCGTGGCCGGGCTCCAGGCCATCGCGACCGCGAAGCGTCTCGGCGCGGTCGTGCGCGCGTTCGACATTCGACCGGTGGTGAAGGAGCAGGTCGAGTCGCTGGGCGCCCAGTTCGTCGGCATCACGATCGACGAGGCGGAGGCGGAGGGCGGCTATGCGAAGGAGGTGTCCGAGGACGTGCATCGCCGCGAGCAGGAGCTGCTCTCGAAATTCACCGCCGACTCGGATGTCGTCGTGACGACGGCACAGGTGCCCGGCAGGCGCGCGCCGGTGCTGGTCACGCGCGCGATGGTCGAATCGATGCAGCCGGGCAGCGTGATCGTGGACCTCGCCGCCGATTCGGGTGGCAACTGCGAGCTGACGCGCAACGGCGAGGAAGTCGACCACGGCGGTGTCCTGGTCGTCGCACTGTCCGATGCCGCGTCGGGCGCAGCCGCGAACGCGAGCCGCGTCTACGCCCGCAACGTGGAGGCGTTGCTCGAGCTGCTGATCCGGGACGGGAAGCTCGCACCGAAGCAGGACGACGAGATCGTCGCCGCGGTCAGCCTGACGCGCGACGGGCGCGTGGTGCATCCGCGACTCTCATCCCTGACGCCTGACGCCTGACGCCTGACGCCTCAAGCCCGAAGCCCAAGGCACAATCATGCTCGAAGGTCTGCTCGTCGGACTCTACGTCTTCGTCCTCGCGATGTTGCTGGGATCGGAGGTCATCACGAAAGTGCCGCAGATGCTGCACACGCCGCTCATGTCGGGCAGCAACGCGATCTCCGGCATCACCCTGGTCGGCGCGGTGCTGATCGCGGGACGGCTCGAGTCGCAGCTCAGCACGATCATCGGCATCGCGGCCGTCGCGTTCGCGACGATCAACGTCGTCGGCGGCTTCCTGGTGACCGATCGCATGCTCCAGATGTTCCGGCGCGGACCGGCGCGATCCGCTCCCGCTCCCGATAGCGACCGGTCGCGCACATGAGGTTCCTCGCCGAGTTGGCGTACATCGTCGCCGCCGTCCTCTTCATCATCGGACTCAAGCGCCTTAGCTCGCCGACGACGGCGCGCTCGGGCAACGCGCTGGGCGCGCTCGGGATGCTGCTCGCGGTCGTCGCGACCGTCATCGTCGAGGAGATCGTGAGTCCGTGGGGCATCGTCGCCGGTCTGGTGCTCGGCGGCGGCATCGGCGCCGCTCTCGCGTTCCTGGTCAGGATGACGGCGATGCCGCAGATGGTCGCGCTGCTGAACGGCTTCGGCGGCGCGGCGTCCGCCCTGGTCGCGGGCGCCGAGTACCTGCGGCTGACGGACGCGACGCACCCGTTCGACATCGTCATCATCGCAGTCTGCGTGCTGGTCGGCGGGCTCACCTTCTCGGGCAGCATGGTCGCGTGGGCGAAACTGCAGGAGGTCCTGACCGGCAGGCCGATCACCTATCCCCTCCAGAAGACGACGAACCTCGCGCTGCTGCTGCTGGCGGTGCTGCTCACGATCGACCTGGCCTACCTCGGTGCGAGCAACGAGCCGTTGCTGATGGCCGGCCTGCTCGGAGGCGGCAGCGATGTCGTGATCGTCATCGCCGTGGTCGCGCTCATGCTCGGCGTGCTCATCGTGATCCCGATCGGCGGCGCCGACATGCCCGTCGTCATCTCGCTGCTCAACTCGTACTCGGGCATCGCCGCGGCCGCCACCGGGTTCGTGCTGCGCAACAACATGCTGATCATCGCCGGCGCATTGGTCGGCGCGTCCGGGCTGATCCTGACCCGCATCATGTGCCGGGCGATGAACCGCTCGCTCGCGAACGTGCTCTTCGGCGCGTTCGGCGGCGGCGACTCGGGCGCGGCGGTGGCCGGCCCCGGCGCGGCGGCGGGCGGCGCCGTCCGGGAATTCTCGGCCGCCGATGCCGCCATCGCGATGAGCTACGCGCAGCAGGTCGTCATCGTGCCCGGCTACGGCATGGCCGTCGCCCAGGCGCAGCATGGCGTCAAGGAGCTGGCCGAGCTGCTGGAAAGGAAGGGCGTCGCCGTGAAGTTCGCCGTGCATCCGGTGGCCGGACGCATGCCGGGCCACATGAACGTGCTGCTCGCGGAAGCGGGCGTCGATTACGACAAGCTGAAGGAGATGGACGCCATCAATCCCGAGATGGCGCGCACCGACGTCGCCCTCGTCATCGGCGCCAACGACGTGGTCAATCCGGCGGCCAAGAACGAACCGTCCAGCCCGCTCTACGGCATGCCGATCATCAATGTGGACGAATGCCGCACGGTCATCGTGCTGAAGCGCAGCATGCGGCCGGGCTTCGCGGGCGTCGAGAATCCGCTCTTCTACCTCGAGAACACCCGCATGCTGTTCGGCGACGCCAAGGATTCCGTCGCCAGCCTCGTCCAGGAAGTGAAGGCGGCTTAGGCGGGCGATGGTTCGGCGTCACCGCCCGGCCCTTTTCCTGCTCGCCTCGTGCGCGCTTCTCGCCTGCGATCTGCCGCTCGAGCCATCGGTGGCCGAGGTGCGCAGGGAGGTCGAGCGGCGTGCGGGCGCCCTCGTATCCGTCGAGGAGCAGGTCAGCCTCGACTCGCCCGCATCGACGACCTGGGACGCGACACTGACCTCCTCGAGCGGCCTCGTCGCCCGCGTCCGGCTGCACGTGCCGAAGGGGATTCCCGAAGGCGAGCGTCGACCGGGCGTCGTCTTGATCGGCGGCTTCGACACCGGCCGGCACGCGGTGCGCCTGCTCCCGCTCGACGTCCAGCAGGTCATCGTGTCGCCCGATTACCCGGCCGAATTCGATTTCACCGAGGACGCCGAAGCGCTGCGTCGCCTGGACGAGCTGCGCGATGCGACGTGGGATGCCGGCGCGATCCTGCTGCTCACCGCCGACTACCTGGAGATGCGGCCGGAGGTGGATGCCGATCGCATCGTGCTGGTGGGCGCTTCGCTGGGCGGCTTCTTCGCCGCGCTCGCGGCGGCGATCGACACGCGCTTTCGCAACGTCGCGCTGCTGTACACCGGCGCGGACCTGCCGCGCATCATCGCAGCGAACGGTGAGGAGGCTCCGGAGCCGGGGCGGCGACTGGGCGCGGACCTCGCCGCGCTGCCGGTGCGCTACCTGGAGCCGGCGCGCTACGTACCCGCGATCGCGCCACGTCCGCTGCTGCTCGTCAACGGACTCCATGACGATCGGATTCCGCGCGAGAGCGCAAGCGCGCTGATGAGCGCCGCCCGCCAGCCGAAGGAGCTGGTGTGGCTGCCGACGGGGCATCTCGAGCCGGAGGACACGGCGCTCATTCGCGCGCTGGTGGACACCGCGTTCGCCCGCATGCCGATCCTCGCGGACGCATCGTCGCCCTGATGAGGGGCGCGCGCGCCGCAGTCGCGATCGTCGTCTGCGCGCTCGGCGGCGGCTTCACGGGCGCGTGCATGCCCTGGATCGCGCCGCCGGGAGCGCGCGTGGCGCAGCCGGGACGGGTCGAGCTGGGCACCGGCCTGGCCGTCCTGCTCGCGCCCGACGAGCCCGACGAGCCGGTGCCGGTACCGCAGGCCTGGCTGCGTGTCGGCGTCCTGCGTCGCGTGGATGCAGGTCTTTCCTATGCGGCGCCGATGACCGGCATCGTCGACGTGCGCTGGCAGCTCGTGGACCGTGCGACGACGCGTGTCGCCATGGGGATCGGCGCGGGCGTGCACGCCTTTCCGGATCTGGGTGGACTGGGCGAGGCGATCGCTCTGCCGGTCGGCACGGCGTACGCCGCCGCCGAGCTGACCCGCCAGGCGCGCAGCCATTACGGATTCGTGCGCGCGTGGGTGCCCGCGTACCTCCACAGCGAGCCGCACGCCGCCGTCGTCTGGGGTCAGCTCGGCGCCGGCGTTGAGTGGCACGGCCGCCGTATCGCTCAGGGTCCGCAGCTCGGCTTCGTCGTGCCGTCGACCGGGATCCGCGACGCGGTGCTCATCGGCTCCTGGGCTGTGCGCTGGCGGTGATGCACGGTATACAGTAGCCCGTATACCGTATACGGAGACGGTTTCGGAAGGTGCGTGCGCGGACCTCGCGCATACCGGTAAGTCGTTGCGCCACAGTCGATTCCGCCGATACCGGGAGGGGTTGACACTCCCCGCAAGCACCGGTATACTTCCCGTCTCGAAACGACGCGGGGTGGAGCAGTCTGGTAGCTCGCCGGGCTCATAACCCGGAGGTCGCGGGTTCGAATCCCGCCCCCGCTATTTTCGCCCAAGCCCCGGGCCTCGGTCCGGGGTTTTGTTTCGACAGTCGGTCGAATCCCGGGCGCGTTGATTGACATCGCCGGGTTTCCGGCCGGGTAGCTCAGTTGGTAGAGCACACGACTGAAAATCGTGGTGTCGACAGTTCGATTCTGTCCCCGGCCACCATAGGTCCGTAGCTCAATTGGTAGAGCACCGGTCTCCAAAACCGGCGGTTGGGGGTTCGATTCCCTCCGGGCCTGTTCGAACCAGTACACTGCCCCCATCGTCTAGTGGCCTAGGACATCTGGTTCTCAGCCAGAAAACCGGGGTTCGATTCCCCGTGGGGGTACTGGGCGCGGCTTCGCCGCGCGAAAGGGAGGTGCGGCTTGGCCGCAGGGAGGGCGCAGCGGGGAGGGCGGCTTCGCCGCGGGAGGCGCCTGGCGGCGCGGGTCGACAACGATTCGCCCTCATCGTCCAACGGTTAGGACGCCAGGCTTTCAATCTGGTAATAGGGGTTCGATTCCCCTTGAGGGCACCATGCGGGAATAGCTCAGTTGGTAGAGCGTCACGTTGCCAACGTGAAGGTCGCCGGTTCGAGCCCGGTTTCCCGCTCTCGAAGTACCTAGTGCCTAGCGCCCAGAGCCTAGTGCCTAGTGAGGGGCTGTAGCTCAGTTGGTTAGAGTGCCGGTCTGTCACACCGGAGGTCGCGGGTTCGAGTCCCGTCAGCCCCGTGTCGCACGAAGTCGAGTGCGGTGCGGATGATGTTTGAAAGAAGCCGCGCGATCGGCGCGGTCGGGAAGGGTGAGTCACTAGAGCCTAGCGCCCAGTGCCTAGCGCCTAGTTCGGGGCTGTAGCTCAGCTGGGAGAGCGCTGCAATGGCATTGCAGAGGTCACCGGTTCGATCCCGGTCAGCTCCACTGCGGCGCGCGGATGCGCGACCGCTGCCACGCTCGGATGGCGGAATTGGTAGACGCGCAGGATTCAGGATCCTGTGGGGGCAACCTCGTGAGGGTTCGAGTCCCTCTCCGAGCACTCGAAGTACCGCGCAGCGCAGCGCGCATGGGCCCAGGTGCTGAAACTGGTAGACAGGCTGGTTTGAGGGACCAGTGCCAGAAATGGCGTGCAGGTTCGACTCCTGTCCTGGGCATCGAAGATGACGATTGAGCCGCTGCGCCCGTAGCTCAACTGGATAGAGCGTCGGACTTCGGATCCGAAGGTTGGGGGTTCGACCCCCTCCGGGCGCGTAGATCTGGAACCGGTGGGGTACCGAAGCGGCCAAACGGGGCAGACTGTAAATCTGTTGGCTTAGGCCTACGAAGGTTCGAATCCTTCCCCCACCACCAGGGGCGCATAGCTCAGTTGGTTAGAGCGCCACGTTGACATCGTGGAGGTCAGAGGTTCGAGTCCTCTTGCGCCCATGACGGCGTCGCCGTCGCCGGTTGGTTTGCTGGACCCCTTGGGGCTGTAGCTCAGCTGGGAGAGCGCTGCAATCGCACTGCAGAGGTCACCGGTTCGATCCCGGTCAGCTCCATTCGACGCCACCGTAGCTCAGAGGTAGAGCACTCGATTCGTAATCGAGCGGTCGTGAGTTCAATTCTCACCGGTGGCTCTGGTGGCCCGGAGTGGCGGTGAGTGCGGGAGTAGCTCAGTTGGTAGAGCATCAGCTTCCCAAGCTGAGGGTCGCGGGTTCGAACCCCGTCTCCCGCTTCGGTCGAGTTCGGTTTTTCTGCCCCTTGGTGTAACTGGCAACACGTCTGACTCTGGATCAGAAGAGTCCTGGTTCGAGCCCAGGAGGGGCAATTCAGCAGGGCACGGGGGTTTGGAGAGGTAGCCAAGTGGTTACGGCAACGGTTTGCTAAACCGTCGAGCCCGAAAGGCTCGCGTGGGTTCGAATCCCACCCTCTCCGTTCACACTGGCGGCCCGCCGCCGCGCCGAGCCCGGGACATTGGACAGGTGTCCGAGAGGCTTAAGGAGCACGATTGGAAATCGTGTGGGGTTAACAGCCCTCGAGGGTTCGAATCCCTCCCTGTCCGTCGTCACACCGGGGCCGCGTTTCACTTCGCGCGGCTTGTCCTATTTCGGGGAGTAGCTCAGCCCGGTAGAGCACTGCGTTCGGGACGCAGGGGTCGCAGGTTCAAATCCTGTCTCCCCGACTGTTGCACGCGGAGTTCCGGCAGCTCCGCTCTGCAGTTGGAGGCGTAGTCTAACTGGTAAGGCAGCTGATTCGAAATCAGCCGGGTTTGCGCCCTTGGGGGTTCGAGTCCCTCCGCCTCCGTAAATATTGCCCCGCAACGAGTTACAGCGTTGCGGGGCTTTGCATTATTTGCAGGAATCGACCACCCCGTAGTTGTCACATTCAGGGAGTCACCATTGCGCTGCCCTGCTGCCGTGGCAGCCGACGGGCGCGTAGTCGAAGGGGCGCACGGCGTGCACGATACGGCGAACGAACGTATATTGCCGCCGCGGGTCCCTCGTCTGACCAACCCCGTACTCCCGACAGGCGATGCCGCCGCTCTACCACGAAGGTCGTCAAGCAGTGCCACACCGGTCATGTATCCTGTGGCCATCGGCGCGCCACGAGTGAGATTGCCGCGGCGATCGGCCTGTCGCCCCGCGCCACGCGCACGCGGCTGGTCCGCTTCGTCGGGCGCGGGCTCGTGCACGAGATCGGCACCGGGCCGCAGGATCCGAAGCGGCGGTACTTTATGGCAGAACAGGACTGAACTGATCGATGCCTGAGCACAACTACTTCTCGAACCTGATCTGGCAGATCGCCGACCTGATCGCCTGCCACCCACCGCTACGTCGACGGTCAGAGGGATGGCTCCGTGCCTATTTGCACTGACCGGGGCGGCGCCTACATTTTGGCTTGACCCTCGTGACCATCACGCTGCACCCGCGAGGTGCGTCTCACGGACATCGTGCCCGGCCGTCCCCCAGTGCTGCAAACCATGGAGCCGCACAGGCTCCCTGATGTCTTTTGCGCCGTAATGCACACAGTTCCACGCACCAGCCGTTGCACGCCCGCGTGTAAGTGACGGACACGGAGTGCGCCTGGCGAAGACGGCCGGATCCGGCCGCCCATTGCCGCCACTGTCGCAAAATCACCATGTCTTCGCCCCGGCCGCCTCTGCAGCTTTCCTCGTGCCGACGTACCCGGCTTCGCGAGGAGAGTGACATGGTGACTGGTGCAGACGGCGACGGCGGAACAGGCGCACGCAGACCGAAGCTGCTGGAACAGATCCGGCGCGCCTGCCGCGCGCGTCATTTCAGCAGCCGCACGGAAGAAGCGTATACCGCCTGGGTACGCCGGTACGTGATCCACCATGGCAGGCGACACCCCGCCGAGCTCGGCGCGCCCGCCCTGACCGCAGTCCTCACGCACCTGGCCGTCGAGCACGAGGTCAGTGCAGCGACGCAGAACCAGGCCGCGAGCGCACTGCTGTTCCTGTACCGCGAGGTACTGGTTCGAACGCCACGAGATCACCGTCCGCAGCGCGAAGGGCGGTCGCGACAGAATCACCATGCTGCCGGAGTC
>DATKDD010000302.1:0-3606 GCA_035512875.1 Gemmatimonadaceae bacterium
ACTGTTGATGCCGACGGCGCGAATGGGTTGGATGGTTCCCGTCGCGCTAACGGAGCGTGCGGCCGTGCCAAGCTCAGCGACGGCAAAATCTATGGGAACAGGTCCGCCCGGGCCGCGTCCGCCCGGGCCGCCGCGTCCGCCGGGGCCGCCTGGTCCTCCCGCGGGAGTGGCAGCTTCGCTATTCCCGCTTCCACAGGCACCTGTAGCGGCGACGAGTAGCAGGAGTGCGAAAGAACGACGGTGGCAAAAGGGCATGACGATCGATTGATCCCAAGAAGATTGCTAACGATACCCGCAGGATTTCCGCCAACAGACGAATCGTGCCCGCATTGGGACACGATCAACTCCTTCAATACGCGCCGGCCGGCAACCGTGTTGGCCTTGGCCTCAACCGCGACGGCCGCGCTCGCTGGAATGACACGAACCGGCTACCTTCGCCGGCCGATGACCGCTACAACAGTGAACACGCGCGGCGCCCAGCCGGAGCCTGATGCGCACCCGGCGCGATGGCGGATGCTCGCCCTGCTTGCCGTTGCCGAACTGCTCGGCATGTCGCTCTGGTTCGCGACGAGCGCCGTGTCGGCACAGTACAGGGAGATGTGGCTACTGACCGCGTCCGATGCGGCGTGGCTTACAACCGTGGTGCAGCTGGGATTTGTCGCCGGCACCGCGACGAGCGCCTTGCTAAATCTCGCCGATGTCATTCCCGCCCGACGCCTGTTTGCGCTCAGTGCGCTGAGTGGCGCCGCGGCCAACGCGATGGTGTTGACCGCCGATGGGATGCAGGGCGCACTGATCTGGCGGTTCCTCACGGGAGCTTGCCTGGCCGGTGTGTATCCGCCGGCGATGAAGATGATCAGCACCTGGTTCCGCGCGAGACGCGGCCTTGCCGTTGGCGCAATCGTTGGTGCTCTCACGGTTGGAAAAGCGCTGCCATACCTGGTGCACGCTGCGCCGGGAGCGGGCATTCAGCCCGTGGGAATCGTAGCGTCGTTGGGGGCGGCCACAGCGGCTGCGCTCGTCTGGTTCGGCTACCGCGACGGTCCCTATCCCTTTCCCCCGCGTGCGTTTTCCTGGGGGCTGGCGGGTGAAGTGGTGTCTGAGCGACGGTGGAGGCTGGCGACGGGCGGTTATCTCGGCCACATGATCGAGCTCTATCCCGCCTGGGTTTGGCTTCCGGTGTTCATAGCAGCAAGCATTGCCGCCGCGGATCCGGGCGCAGGCGCGTCCGGAGAATCGATCGCGTCGGGGTTGGCCTTTGCCGCACTCGCCGCAGGCGGACTGGGCTGCATCTGGGGCGGTCTGGCAGCGGATCGCCGAAGTCGCGAATGGCTGGTGACGGTGGCGATGGCGGCGAGCGGCGCGTGCGCTGTGCTGATCGGCTTCACCTTTGGCGCGAGCCTCTGGATGCTGGCGCCTATCGCGCTGGCGTGGGGGTTCTTCGTTGTCGCGGATTCCGCGCAGTTCAGCGTGCTGGTCACCGAGAGCGTGCCGCCTCACGCCGTCGGCACCGCGCTCACGCTGCAGGTATCGATCGGCTTTCTCCTCACGGCGGTCGTGATTCAACTCGTGCCACCGCTCGCGGCGGCGGTCGGCTGGCAGTGGGCGTTCGCATTCCTGGCCGTGGGTCCTCTGCTGGGTATTGCGAGCATTCGCCGGCTGGTCATGGCGCGCCGGGCAGGCGCGTGACGCACCGCTCTGGCGCCTGGAGCCTGGTCAGGCCGTACCATTCGCGCTACCCGGGTACTCGCTCCCACGCCGGCGGATAGTTCATGACGATGCCGAGGTGATCGACCCGCAATTCAGCGGTAAAGGCACCGCCTGCGCTGGCATAACGATACAGCCGGTCGCCAATCCGCTCGTAGGTTTGCTCGAGCGGCTCGATGGTGAGCTGCGGAAACCTGATCCACGCCGCGGTCACCGCGCTGCGTTCGCCGATACTCAGAGCCAATCGGCGAATCGGCAGCGTGTTCGTCGAGGGCGTGATGCCGAGATCCACGTCATCACATCCGTCGAGGGCTGGAAGGTGCAAGCCGTCGCGCCGCCAGATTCGCCCTGCGTCGCAAGTGAGGTCGAGCCGCTCTGACCGCGCTCCATGCTCCATTACGATCCTGGCGCGGCGCGTCTGCCAGCGTGCCGTGCACTCGATCTCGTAATCCACGAGGAGTGGCTTGTCGTCAGGCTTGAAGATGACGAAGCCCTTCAGCCTGGGACATGCGGATTCCGTGGTGAGCCGGAAGTGCTCGATTCCGGGGTGATCCAGCCTGCGCCAGAGCAGGGTCGTTTGCGTGATGACATCAGGAGTCATGTGATTCATACGGGCGGCTTCCGTTATGCACTGCCAAGCACCGCCGGAATCAAGCGCAGGCCGATCCGTCTCATCCGCTAAATCCGCCTCATCTCAAAAACACTTCGGCATTGATGCTTCGACGCCGAACGCTGCGGAGGGGAGCAGCTCGACATCGCACGCGAATGTCATTCCAGGCTCTGTTGCAGCGCCGAGTCATCATGGACCAGCGTGTAGTGTGCAGATCGTTCATCGAATCTGGAGAGGAGCGCTCGTGCAGCGTCAGGCACGACGGCCGTTCCTTCATCCGGCCCGGCGAATGCCCGAACCGACTCGGCCGAGTCGAACCAGGTGATGGTGACGAACTCCACTTCCGCTGCTCCTTCGCGTCGCAGCAGGTGCGAGCCCCGATAGCCGGCAACCCGCCTGATCCCGGGCAGAACGGTCGAGCGGAGAAGTTTCTCATACGCGGCTGCGTTCTCCAGCGAAGTCCACCCGTGCCAGATGCGTCCGATCACTGTTGTCTCCGTGGCGCGGTCACCCCGGGATTTACGCGATGCTGCGCGCCGGTCAAGAGATTGGGAGGTTCCAAAAACTGGGTCTTCCGGTATTCGAGTGGGTGGTCAGGGATTGCTGCCGTTCACAACTCCGCAACTTTTAACGCGGAGGTCGCGGAGGTTTCGCGGAGGACGCAGATATTTCGGGGTGGTGGGGCTAACGTCGGATATTCCTGAGTTCTTCAGACATCTCAGAGAGTCGTTCTTCAGATGCCACGTATGTTGATCAACAGCCCGAAACACGGTTGCTCAATTTCAACAAGGACAGGAGTAGGACGCTTCGCCGTATTCTCTGCGACCTCCGCGTAACCTCCGCGCCCTCCGCGTTAAAATGCGGTACGTTCTGCCGCAACGATGCCTGTCGCGAGTCCGCAGTTCGCCAACTGCCCACTGTAATCCCGAAAGACCCCAAAAACTTTCCGTGCAGGATGAAGGGGGTGCCGGTGCCGTAACCGGTCGATGGATGTAAGCCTTCGGCAAAGGCGCTTGCTCGATGCCGGTCCCCGCGGGCATCGTTTGGCGTTCCCAGCACCACACCAGCGCCTGCCTGATATGCACACGGAGTCATCCATGCGAAGGATCATGCTTCCCGTGGCGATCGTACTCGCCGCTCTCTCGACTGCTCCTCCCGACGCCAAGGCGCAATCTTCGTCAGGCGACGCCGAGCAAGAGGTGTTGGCCGTAGTGAAGAAACTGTTCGATGGCATGCGCACGAAAGACACCGCCATGATGCGCACGCTTTTCGATTCCTCGGCGCGGCTG
>DATKDD010000303.1:0-3672 GCA_035512875.1 Gemmatimonadaceae bacterium
CCCCGCGGCTCGACGCCGCGGTGCGGCTGCGAAAACCAGTCGGTCATCCAGCAAAAGGCGCAAGCCCGATTCACCGTGGCTCGTCGTGCGAAAATCGCCGATCGCCGGCAAGGGCGCGTTCGCTCGAAAGAACATCCCGAAAGGCACCCGGATCATCGAGTACGATGGCGAGCGGGTCGACGCCGAGGAGGCGGATCGCCGCTACGATGATGACGCCATGACGCTGCATCACACGTTCCTTTTCGGGCTCGAGGATGGCACTTGCATCGATGCCGCCGTCGACGGGAACGATGCCCGGTTCATCAATCACTCCTGCGAGCCCAACTGCGAGGCCGTCGAAGAAGACGACCGCATCTTCGTGGAGGCGCTGGAGGACATTGAGAGGGGTGAGGAGTTGACGTACGACTACGCGTACGAGCGCGAAGGCCGCATGCGTCCCGCGTGGAAGAAGCTCTATCAGTGCCGCTGTGGAGCAAGGAAATGCAGGGGAACCATCCTTAATCGCAAGGCGAAATAGGCTGCTCGGCGGAGTTCTCCATTTGCCGCCCTATCCGAGTATCTTTAGCCCAACGCACCGGCCGGACGGTCGCGCGCGGGCGCTTCGGCGTTCCGCTCGAGGAAAGTCCGGGCTCCGATGGGCAGGCCGCCAGGTAACGCCTGGGCGCGCGAGCGATCGCGCGACGGATAGTGCCGCAGAGACCAAACCGCCGATGGCTCACGCGAAAGCGAGGGAACAGGCAAGGGTGAAAAGAGTGGGGTAAGAGCCCACAACGCCTCCGGCAACGGATGGCGGCAGGTAAACCCCGGTTGGAGCAAGGCCAAATAAGCGGCGAGGGATGGCCCGTCCCGATCAAGACGCCGTGGGTAGGCTGCTAGAGCGCCGTGAGTGATCACGCGCCGAGAGAAATGACCGTCCGGACGAGCTCGCTCGTCCGACAGAACCCGGCTTACAGGCCGGTGCGCGCGGCGCCTCCGGGGAGCAATCTCCGGAGGCGTTGCTACATGGGCGAACACTGGACCGTGAATCGCCGGCACGGGTAGCTTCACGAGGCCTTACGGTGATCGACCTGAAAAGCGCCCGTCAGCCAAGCCCATTGTACGTTCATTCGCGACCCCCCCCTCGGCGTGACGATGCCTCCCACGGGATCTGGCAAAACGGTTCGTCTTTTCGCAGCGCTCGCGGCATTCGCCGCCGCGGCGGCGTGCGCGCCGTCAACGCCCGAGATTCCGGCACCGGTTGCGGCACCGGCCGTGCCACCCAGGGTCGCGACGCCTGATCCAGCGGACGTGCCGCTTCCTCTTGTGAGCGCGCGCTTCGCCTATCTGCCCGGTGAGTTCCGGTATGAAGTGATTACCGAGTCGGTGATCCGTCAGCCTGATGAAAGCTCCGAGGCCGAAGCGGTGGTCCGGACGCGCGCGATACTGACCCTGCGCCTTTCGCCGATCGGGAGTGATTCGCTTCGAGTGGAGATGATCGTCGATTCGGTGGAAGCCGAGCGAGACTCGCTCATTCCAGCGCCGGATTCGCTTTCGTTGATGCTGCCGCGGTTTGCGGCGATCATGAATCCGCGTGGAGCAGTGCTGGCGGGCCCGCCAGCGCCGACGATCGAGTGTGCGTCAGGCGCGCCGCTCCTGGAAGTTGCACGCGACCTGCTCGTCGCGGTTCCCGAAGAGCTGCGCGTGGGGGAGGGCTGGGCAGATACCTCCTCGATGACGATTTGCCGGGGAGGAGTTCCGGTAACGACGGGTGTGGTACGCGCCTACGAAGTGTTAGGTACGCGCCGCGATGACGACGGGACCCCGCTCGTTCGGCTTGCGCGCGCGACGACGTTCTCGCTCGCCGGAACGGAGACAACCGCTCTGGGGCAGGTCATTGCGCTCACCGGCACTGGCGAGTCGCAAACCGTTTTGGAGTTGGACCTGGCGGGCGGCGTGGTGCGTTCGGCGATCCGCGAAGGCACCGCAGACCTGGCGGTGTCGTATGGGCGCACGACCACCCCGTTTTCGCAGCGAATGACGCAGACGGTGCGGTGGTTGCGGAGCCTGGGCTACGACGGGAGATGAACGACTCCGGCGCTCCGCCAGGGAGAGCACGGAGATCGCTCAAGGCCAGGTACCAGATACTGGGGCGGCAGGACTCGAACCTGCAACTTCCCGGTTAACAGCCGGGCGGTCTGCCATTGACCTACACCCCATCTAGGAGTCAGGAAATAGGAATCAGGAAATAACCGACTGTGAGCATCGGAAGAGTTCAAACGGGAGACGGGAGAGGTGCGAGAAGGAGTATCTCCATTTCGCACCTCACGGATAAACAGCGCCGCTTGAACGATAGCGGAAGGCGCGAGCTCCGGTCAACGTTCGCGCGCCGGTAACCGCCGTGCGCTTTCAGTCGATGAGCTTGAGAGGCATCACCAGGCACAGATACTTTGTCCCCTCGTCCCACCCCTCGGGCTCCAGCGTCGCTGCCCTCTCCGGCGCCTTGAACGTGAGCCGCACCGCATCAGTGGGCATGTACCGCAGGATCTCCAGCAGGTAGTTCGCGTTGAAGCCTATGTCGAGCGGATCTCCATCGTAATTGATCGGCACCTCGTCCTGCGCTTCACCCAGGTCCGGCGTCTGAACGGCAAGCTTCACCATGCCGGCGTTGAACGACATCCGCACACGATGCGTCTGGTCGGAGGCGATGATCGCCATGCGGCGGATCGACTGCGTGAGCGCGGTCTTGTCGGCCTGCGCTACCCGGTCGTTGTCCTTGGGGATGACCTGCTCGTAATTCGGATAAGGCCCTTCGATCAAGCGGGTGAAAACGGAGGTGAACGGAGAGCGAAAGGCGAGGTGATTGTCGCCGCGCGCGATCTCGAGCTCCTCTTCGGCGGGAAAGAGGCGCCTGATCTGCTCGAGCGCTTTGGGCGGGACGATCAGATCGCTCGAGGGCGCACCGACCGACGTGATCGTCAGCTCCATCTTCGCAAGGCGATGCCCATTCGTGGCTACCATGCGCATGCGGTCGGGGCGTAGCTCCCAGAGCACGCCGTTCAGGATGGGCCGGCTTTCTTCAGTGGACGCCGCGAACGACGTATGGGAGATGAGCTTGTGCAGATCGCCCGAGCGTACTCGCCAGGCATCCTCGAACTTGACCGACGGAAAGCTGGGAAACTCGTCACGCGGCAAGCCCAGGAGCCGGAACCGCGAGCGCCCGCATTCGACGGTTACGCGCTGTTCGCCGGCTGCACTGATCTTCACCGGCGCCGATGGCAGCTCGCGAGCGATCTCGGTCAGCTTTTTCGCCGGAACCGTAATCGCTCCTTGCTGCTCGACGTCCGCTCCGACCTCGGTGCTGACCGCGATATCCAGATCGGTACCTGAGAGCCGAATGCCTTGCTCCGTGGTTTCGATCAGGATGTTTGCCAGAACCGGGAGCGTGGTCTTCGCCGGGATGCTCGCCGCAACGGCGGCGAGTCCTTCCTGCAGTTTTTCACGTGAGATCGTGAATCGCATTCCAGATCCTCAGGATCTCCACAGGCGGGGAGCTATCTAGTTCTGTTTATACTTAAATACAGATGATAGCAGTGGTAGTAGAGCGATGTTGAAATGTGCACGATCGCCGCAAGCAACGATAGTCACGCATGATACATGGCGCCAGGTGATGTCGGCTCGCGGGGAAGATGATTG
>DATKDD010000304.1:0-6169 GCA_035512875.1 Gemmatimonadaceae bacterium
CCCCGCCGACGTCATCGCCAAGCTTCTCAAGGAGAAGCCGAAGGTGAAGGGTATCTCGGTGCCAGGCATGCCGATGGGCTCTCCGGGCATGGAAGGACCGAGATCAGAGCCGTACGATGTCGTGGCGTTCGATTCGGCGGGAAAGAAATCGGTCTTCGCGAAGCGGTAAGGCGCTCGCCAAGGCAGCCAACGACCTTTCGGCCACCTAACGCCCACGGGTCGCGCAGGAGCCGCTAGATGATCGAACCGAAGGGACTCGTGGACGACGCGGCTGCCGTGGATGGCCACGTCCCGGCCGCCGAGCCTGACGATGCTCTGCCACGCGTGCACCACTGGATCGACGGGCGCGCCGATCCCGGGGACAGCGGGCGGCTGGGGACCATCTACGATCCGGCCCGCGGAAAGGCGGGGGCGAGGGTGGCGCTCGCAAGCGGTTCGGATGTGGATCGCGCCGTTGGCGCGGCGGCCGACGCGTTCGCCGAATGGGGACATACCGGAATTGGGCACAGGGCCACGGTTGTGTTTCGCTTCCGCGACCTGGTGCACCGCCACGCCGACGAGCTGGCGCGCTGCGTTGTGCGCGAACACGGCAAGGTACTGGCCGACGCGCGCGGTGAGGTGCAGCGCGGCCTCGAGGTGGTCGAGTTCGCGTGCGGCATTCCTCACCTGCTCAAGGGGGAGTTCTCGGAGAACGTCTCCTCGAGCGTAGACAGCTACTCGATGCGTCAACCCCTTGGCGTGGTGGCCGGCATCACACCCTTCAACTTTCCGGTGATGGTGCCGATGTGGATGTATCCGGTGGCGATCGCGGCCGGCAACACCTTTGTTCTGAAGCCTTCGGAGAAGGACCCGTCAGTCTCGATCATGCTCGCCGAGCTGTGGAAGGAGGCGGGGCTTCCGGACGGCGTATTCAACGTGGTGCACGGTGACAAGGTTGCGGTGGACAGCCTGCTTACCCACCCACACGTCGCGGCGGTGAGCTTCGTCGGCTCCACTCCGATTGCGCGCTACATTCACGAGACCGGCACCCACAATGGCAAGCGCGTACAGGCGCTTGGGGGCGCGAAGAATCACATGGTCGTGCTGCCCGATGCGGACATGGAGCTGGCCGCGGACTCGGCAGTGAACGCCGCGTTTGGTTCAGCGGGCCAGCGGTGCATGGCTATATCCGTACTGGTTGCGGTGGGAGATGCGGGTGACCGGCTGGTGCCGCTGCTGCGCGAGCGAATGGCGGCAATCCGTGTGGGGAACGGCATGGAGCCATCGAGCGACATGGGTCCGCTCGTAACACGCGAGCAGCTCGAGCGCGTAACCCGCTACGTCGAGGAGGGAGTGGCGGCCGGAGCGACACTTGCGGCCGACGGCCGGCGGCACGGGCATCATGGCGCTCGCGAGGGGTTCTTTCTCGGACCGTGTCTTTTTGATCACGTCCTCCCGCACATGTCGATCTACGCCAACGAGATCTTCGGGCCGGTCCTCTCGATAGTGAGGTCCGCGAGCTTCGACCAGGCGGTTACGATAGTCAATGCCAGCCCTTACGCGAACGGTGTGGCGATCTTCACGAACGACGGCGGGGCGGCCCGTCGCTTCCAGAGCGAGATCCAGGTGGGGATGGTTGGGATCAACGTGCCGATCCCCGTGCCGATGGCGTACTACTCCTTTGGCGGGTGGAAGGACTCGCTGTTCGGCGACGCGCACATACACGGCATGGAGGGTGTGCGGTTCTACACCCGCGCCAAGGTGGTCACATCGCGCTGGCCAGCGCCGGAGCTGCGCGGAAAAAATCTCGGCTTTCCCACAGTGAGCTGAGCGCCCCAACCGTACGCGCCGTCCTGCTATATTTCTGCACTCCCACGGCACCGCTCGCGCTCGTCGCAGTGGTGCCGTGAACTCATGCGACCCCGGCCGGTTCCCGATTGCAGCTCGACTCGATTCGCAACTTCTGCATCGTCGCGCACATTGACCACGGCAAATCCACGCTGGCCGACCGTCTCATCGAGGCGACCGGCACGCTGGGCAAGCGGCAGATGAAGGAGCAGGTGCTCGATACGCTCGATCTGGAGCGCGAGCGCGGAATCACGATCAAGCTGAACGCCGTGCGGATGACCTACCCGGCGCAGGACGGCCGCGTCTATGAGCTGAATCTGATCGACACGCCGGGCCACGTTGATTTCACCTATGAGGTTTCGCGCTCGCTCGCCGCTTGTGAGGGGGCGATTCTCGTGGTCGACGCCTCGCAAGGCGTGCAGGCGCAAACCCTGTCGAATCTATTCCTCGCGATGGATGCGGGGCTGGAGATCATCCCCGTACTCAACAAGATCGATCTCCCGGGCGCTGAACCCGAGCGGCGCCGCCAGGAGCTGATAGAGCTGCTCGGAGTGGAGTCGGAACAGATTCTCGCAGTGAGCGCCAAGGAGGGGATCGGGGTGCCCGAGCTGCTCGAAGCGATAGTGGCGCGCGTTCCCGTGCCCCAGGGCAACCGTGAGGCGCCGTTACGCGCATTGATCTTCGACTCGCATTACGATCGCTACCGAGGAGCCATACCGAGTGTGCGCGTGGTGGACGGTGCGCTTCGCGCGGGGATGTCGATCACGTTCGGGGCCAACCAGGGCGAGTACGAGGTGAGCGAGGTCGGCTATCTGCAGCTGCTCCAGATCGAAACCGAGGCGCTGGAGGCCGGCGAAGTGGGCTACGTGGTGGCCAACGTGCGGTCGGTGAGCGAGACGCGTGCTGGTGACACGATCTTCGATGCGCGGAACCGGGCGCACACGCCACTGCCCGGCTACAAGGATGTGCACTCGATGGTTTTCGCCGGGATCTACACGACCGACACCTCGCAATACGAGTCGTTGCGCGATGCGCTCGCCAAGCTCAGGCTCAACGACGCCTCGCTGCAGTACGAGCCCGAAACGTCCACCGCGCTGGGCTTCGGCTTCCGCTGTGGCTTTCTGGGGCTGCTGCACATGGACATCGTCCAGGAGCGGTTGACGCGCGAGTTCGACCTCGATCTGGTGACGACGGTACCAAACGTCGAGTACCACGTCTACCGCACCGACGGCGAAATGGAACTGATCGAGAACCCGTCCCGGATGCCGCACGGGTCGGTGGTCGACCGGATCGAGGAGCCGTACGTCAGGGCGCGCATCGTCGCGCCCACCGACTACATCGGGGCGATCATGACGTTAGGCACGGAGCGTCGCGGCGTCTATCGCAACATGGGCTACATCGACACCAGCCGCGTCGAGTTCGACTGGGAGTTTCCACTCGGCGAGATCGTGCTCGATTTCTATGACCGCCTCAAGACGATCAGCCGCGGTTATGCGAGTCTCGATTATGAGATGCTGGACTATCGCCCGAGTGCGCTGGTCAAGCTGGACATGCTCATCAATGGCGATCCGGTCGACGCTTTCTCGGTGATCATCCACCGCGACAAGGCGTACGAGTGGGGTCGCAAGGTCGCCGACAAGCTCAAGGAGCTCATTCCCCGGCAGCTGTTCGAGGTGGTGATCCAGGCTGCGATCGCGCAGAAGGTGATCGCGCGCACCACGGTGAAGGCGCTGCGCAAGAACGTGCTGGCGAAGTGCTACGGCGGCGACATTACGCGAAAGCGCAAGCTGCTCGAGAAGCAGAAGGAAGGAAAGCGCCGCATGAAGCAGGTGGGCGCCGTCGAAATTCCGCAGGAAGCCTTTCTCGCAGTGCTTCAGGTGGACGAGTGAACGTGCGGGCGCGCGACGGCCGGCCGGGCACGGCGATCGTCCGCGCGCCGAATCATCTCGGCGACCTGGTGATGGCGCTGCCCGCACTTCGTGCCGCCGGCAATGCCGACGTGATGGTGGTCCGCGGCCTGACACCGCTGCTCGAAATGGCCGACCTGCCAGGGCAGCTCGTGCCGTTCGACCGCGGAACGGCGGGGTTCTGGCGAGCGGCGCGCACCCTCCGCGGGGCGCAGTACGAGCGGGGCATTCTGTTGCCGCCTTCGCTCTCTTCGGCCCTGCTGTTCACCGCCGGAAATGTGCGGAACCGGCGCGGCACTCCGGCGAATGGCCGACGTCCGCTCCTTCAGGAAGTGGTGCCACTCCATTCGACCACGGGCGTGCACCGGAGTTCGGCATACTACCTGGTGGTGACGGGCACCGCGCCTGCCGACGCACCGATTCCGGCGGTGGCGGTGCCTGAAGAAGCACGCGAGCGGTTCCGAACTCTCGCCGGCCCGCTGCACGGCGCTGTGATCGGGCTCTGCCCCGGCAGCAATGCGCCATCCAGGCGCTGGGATGCCGATCGCTATGCATCCCTGGCTCGCCGGCTGGTGCGCGAGGGCGCCCGCGTTTTCGTGTTCGGCGGACCTGCCGAGCAGCGGCTCACCGCATCGGTGGCGGGAGAGGTGGCCGTGGACCTCGGAGGGCGCACCGACCTGGCGCTGCTGGCGGCGGGATTGGCTTCGTGCCGCGTGGTCGTAACCAACGACTCCGGTCCAATGCATCTTGCCGCGGCGGTGGGAACTCCGACCCTCTCGCTACAGGGGCCAGCCGACCCGGCAGTTACGCGGCCGCTGGGCGCGGGACACCGGATGCTTCAGCACCCCGAGCTTCCCTGCGTGCCTTGCGTCAAGAACGTCTGCCCCCGGAGTGGGCGGGGCTACGTGCTTCCCGACGCGACGCGGGAGTGCCTGCGGCTCATATCTGTAGACGACGCGGTCACCGCGCTTCGTGCGAACGACTCGGCCGCCCTCTCACTCCAGTAACGGATTCCATGCGCACGACGACGGCCCGGCAACGTTTCATCCTTGGCGTGGATCTCGGCGGCACCAACATCGTCGTGGGTGCCATTTCGCATAACGGCGACCGGCAGATCGGGATGCGCTCGGAGCCTACGCAATCTGAACGCGGCGTCGAGTCGGTGGTTGACCGGATCGCCGAGATGGTCGAGGGGGTGATCGCGGAAGTGATCGCCACCACGGGAGCGGGACGCGAGGACATGCTCGGCGTGGGCATTGGCGCACCGGGGCCGCTCGACCGGGAGCGCGGTGTGGTGGTCGTCGCCCCGAATCTGGGATGGCGACAGTACCCATTGCGCGACGCGATCGGCGAGCGCCTGCGCCTCCCGGCGACACTCGACAATGACGCCAATTGCGCCACGCTCGGCGAATGGTGGCAGGGCGCGGCGCGCGGTGCCCGGCACGTCGTCGGCCTGACGATTGGCACCGGCATCGGCGGCGGGATCATCATCGATGGCAAGCTGCACCATGGCGCATCCGATGTGGCCGGCGAGATCGGGCATACGACCATCGATCTGACTGGCCGCTACTGCCGGTGCGGCAACTACGGCTGCCTCGAGGCGTATGCGTCGGGACCTGCGATAGCGCAAAGGGCGCGCGAGGCCCTGGAGCGCGACGAAGTATCGGCGCTCCACCGGATCGTGGAAGGCGACCTCTCGCGCCTAACCGCTGCGACGGTTTACGAGGCGGCGAAAACCGGCGACGCGCTGGCGCGCGAGCTCGTGCGAAGTACGGCCACGTTCCTCGGAGCCGGTATTGCCAATCTGCTCAACGTATTCAACCCCGAGGTGGTGGTGATCGCAGGAGGCGTGACACAGGCCGGCGAGCCGTTGTTCGATCCCCTCCGCGCCGAAGTGCGCCGTCGCGCCTTTCGTCCCGCGGTGGATGCCTGCCGCATCGTGCCGGGAGAGCTGCCGGGAACGGCGGGGGTGGTGGGGGCGGTGGCGACGTTTCGGGAATCGGGAATCGGGAAACGGGAATCGGGGGTTCGGCGATGAGCGGTTCCCGACCAAACACCGCCAGTCCCCATCTGCCCCGGTTCACTGCCCGATGCCCGCTTCCCGATTCCCCATTCCCGATTCCCGACAAAAACGACGCCTCGGTGTCATCGGCACCTTCGTCTGGGATACGATCTACGGGCGCGGGGCGATCTCCGGACCGGTGGAAGAGTGGGGGGGAATTACGTACTCGCTGAGCGGGCTCGATGCGGCGCTGCCTGACGATTGGGAAATCGTTCCGATAATCAAGATCGGGAGCGACCTGGCGCCTCGTGCGTACGAGTATCTCCGTGAGCTGCGGCGGCTGGCACCCGACGCGGCATTGGTCGAGGTGCCCTACGCCAATAACCGGGTCGAGCTCCGCTACGAAACGAGCGAGCGGCGCGCCGAGCGCCTG
>DATKDD010000305.1:0-4371 GCA_035512875.1 Gemmatimonadaceae bacterium
AGGTGAGCTGGAGTCGCGATGGCCGGCTCGCCGCGTGGGCGGCGAACGGCAAGCTCTACCTCTACGACCCTGCACGGCGGGGAAGCAAAGCGGTGCGCGCCGTGGCACAGGGCGCCGCGCCGCCGCGAAACGTGCGCGTAGTGGCCGGCGTGCGCGCCTTCGATTTCATGATGGGTGAGGATCTCTACCGTTATGACGCCGACGATGGCGCGCTTATTCGCCTCACGCGTGTCGTGCGACGGCCGGCCGACAACCGGACGGATGCGCAGCGATGGCTTGCCGAGCAGCAGAAGCAATTGATCGGGGCTATCGGCGTCGCCCAGGAGCGTACGCGAGCCGCCGAGCGACTTTCCCGCGGGTGGGACGTTGCGGCGCCGCAGGCCATTCCCGTGGAGGAGGGCGCGACCTTGGAGGAGGCGCACCTGTCCCCTGACGGGCGGTTTGTCGTGTTTCGCACCAGAACGACCAATCGCAAGCGGCCGCCCACGATTTACATGGACTATGTGACGGAATCGGGTTATGCAGAGACTCGCCAGGCACGCGGCAAGGTGGGGGAGCCGCGCGACACGTATCGAATGGGAATCGTGCGGGTCGATCGGCACGCCGATCCCGACAGCGTGACCGCTCATTGGGTATCAGTCCCGGGTGCCGGAGAGCGTCCGATCGTCATCTTCGGGCCATACTGGAGCCTCGAGGGTGACGTTGCGGTAGTCGAGGCCATTGCCCAGGATGCCAAGGACCTGTGGATCGCCGGTCTCGATCCCGGGACCGGCAACCTTTCAATCGTGGATCACCAGCGCGACAGCGCATGGATCGGCGGCCCGCCAATCCAGTCCAATTCCGTGCGCCCCGGACTGCTCGAGTGGCTGCCTGGCGGACGCCTCGCGTTCGCGTCGGAGCGCACCGGATGGAGTCACTTGTACCTGGCCGAGCCTAACGGCGCGGTGCGCGCGCTGACCGCGGGGGATTGGGAGGTGCGCGGTGCGAAACTGAGCCGCGACCGGTCGACCTGGCTCCTGCGAACCTCCCGCGAGCATCCGGCGGACGATCATCTGTACACCATGCCGGCCGCGGGAGGCGATCTCGTGCGCCTCACGACCGACGAGGGGCGAAGCGACGGCGTGCTCTCGCCGGATGGCCGCCGCCTCGGGGTGATCTATTCCCGGTCCGACCGGCTTCCGGATCTGTACCTGCGCGACGCCACCCCCGGCGCGCGTGCGCAGCGCATAACGGTGAGCGGCACCGACGAGTACTGGCGCCACGGCTGGCGGAGGCCGGAGATCGTTTCCATTCCCCACCCGGATGGCGGAGTGGTATGGGCCGGGCTCTACAAGCCCGACACTCCGCATCCGAGTCGCCCGGCGGTGATCTACGTGCACGGCGGCGGCTATCGCCAGTTCGCCCAGCGCGGCTGGTCGGTCTATGGGTTCAGTCGGGCGTCCCACTACGGCATGCTCAACTACCTGGCCCAGGAAGGCTACACCGTTCTCGACTTCGACTACCGTGGAAGCGCCGGCTACGGACGTGATTACCGCACCGACATCTATCGTTCGATGGGGCAGAAGGACGTGGACGGCGCCGTTGCCGCCGCGCGATGGCTCGCCAGCACCCACGGCGTGGACTCGACACGGATCGGAATTTACGGCGTCTCGTATGGCGGCTTCATGACGTTGATGTCGTTGTTCCGCTACCCGGGCGTCTTTGCGGCCGGTGTCGCAGCGGCAGCGGTTACGGATTGGGCCCACTACTCCGATTCCTGGACGAGCCGCATTCTCAACCTGCCGCACGAAGATCCCGAAGCGTACGAGCTCTCGAGCCCTATCTATCATGCCGAAGGCTTGAAGGACGCGCTCCTAATTCAGCATGGGCTGCTCGATGGCAACGTTCAGTTTCAGGATGCCGCCCGCCTCGAGCAGCGGCTCATTGAGTTGGAGAAGGACTTCGAGGTGATCTACTATCCACTCGAGGAGCATGTAATCGAGGCGGAGCCGGCATTGTACGACTTTCAGAAGCGCCTGACGAAGTTCTTCGAGCGACATCTGCTTCGCGCCAACGGTGGCGAGCCCTGACGCAGCGGCATAACGAATTCGCACTTTCGCACTTCGCACTTCACACCGCTCACTTTCGCCCTTCGCATCTCGCGATTCGCAGTCTCATCTCTCTCCGATCCTCACCCAATCCTCATGCCCGTCCCCCTTCGATTAGCGCTCTCGATCGCCGCGCTCCTCGCCACCGCTTGTGCTTCGCCCGAGGTGGAGGCCGGTGGCGCCGACGTCGACGTGCTGCCTGGCGTCGAAGTACTGCTTCGCGATTCGTTGCACCTGCTGGAAGGAAAGCGGGTGGGGCTCATCACCAATCACTCCGGGCGAGATCGAAAGGGCACGAGCACGGTTGACCTGCTTCACCAGGCCGAAGGTGTGAACCTGACGGCGCTGTTCGCCCCCGAGCACGGACTGCGCGGCGTGGCCGAGGCGGGCGTGACGATCCCATCCACGGTCGACTCTGCCACCGGCGTTCCCATTCATTCCCTGTACGGTGCGACGCAGGTGCCCACGCCGGAGATGCTCGACCAGGTGGATGTACTGCTCTACGACATCCAGGATGCGGGCGCACGCGTCTACACCTACGAATGGACGATGGTGCTCGCAGCGGAAGCGGCGACGAAGGCTGGAAAGACGTTCATAGTGCTGGACCGCCCGGATCCGGTCCGCGCAGATCGCGTCGAAGGAAGTGTGCTGCGACCCGAGTTCTCATCGTTCGTGGGACTGCACCAGGTAGCGCTCCGCTACGGACTCACACCCGGCGAGCTGCTGCGCTACCTGATCGGTGCCGGCCATGTGGAGGCATCGGTGATCGTGGTGCCAATGGCTGGATACACCCGAGCCATGTGGTTCGATGAGACGGGAATTCCATGGGTCAACCCATCGCCTAACTTGCGCGACCTCGAAGCGACGCTTCTGTATACCGGAACGGTCTTCTTCGAGGGGACCAATCTCAGCGAAGGGCGGGGGACCGACGCTCCTTTCCGCCTCGTCGGAGCACCCTGGCTCACCGATGCCGGCGCAATCGCAGCGGAGCTCAATGCGAAAGGACTTGCCGGTGTGCGCTTCGATTCCACCTCGCGCACCGTGAGCGCGGGTCAGAAGCACGGCGGCCTGACGATTCCGATGATCGAAGTGATCGTCGTGGACCGCGACAGCATCGTTCCGGTGGAGGTTGGCGCTCACATGCTGCGGGTGATTCGCTCGCGGCACCTGCCGGACTGGCAATGGCGGGTAGCGCACATCGACCGCCTGGCGGGAACGGACGAGCTGCGCTCGGCAGTAGAAGGGGATCGTGTGGAAGAACTGCTCGCATCGTGGCGGGAACAGGCGCGCAGATTCGCCGCTGACCGCACGCCATACCTGCTGTACGAGTGACGGCTGCGGTCAGCGGCTGCTCGAGCGGCATTCGGGCACTCTGTTCAAAGCTCATCATGGCCGCTCGGTCGAAGGGAAATTCAGAGTCCACGAGCAAGGAATTCGCGCGCCGCCTTCGGCTCGGCGCGTGAGGCATCGGCACCCTTCATCAGCTGGGCCAGCTCCTGGTAATGAGCGCGCGCGGCGGCGGTGTTCTTCGACTGCTCCGCGGCTCGGGCGGCGCCGTATAACGCGCGAGCGCGACGCGGCTCGCGTTCCAGTGTTTTCTCATAAGAGCGCAGAGCATCGGCCGCGCGTCCGAGCTCCAACAGCAGGTCGCCTTCCAATTCGCGGGCGGGGAGGAGCGGGCCCGGCGTCACGGGGTGCTTCTCCACCGTCTCTTCCAGCTCCGCGCCCTGGCGAGCCAGGCGTACCGCGTCCTCGGACCTTCCCTCGCTTCGCGCGACCCACGCCGACGCGGCGAGACGCTGTGCGTCGACGATGGTCGCCCAGTAACTGTCCTTCCGCGCCGCGAGCGAATCGCGCAGCGTGGTCAACGCGGCCACCTCTACCTTGGCCTGCGCCGCATTTCCGCTGCGTGCCGATCCGACGGCGCGGGCAAACCGCGCAATCGCTTCGACGAACGGTGCCGACCCGGCCGGCACCGGCAACGCCGCTGCCTCCGCCCACTCCGAGCGTTCGAGCGGGTAGCGCGCCTGCATGGCGACGGCATTGTAGCCAAGAATGGCGCCGTAGAACCGATCGGCGGCCACCTTGGAGCGTTCGATTACACGATGCGCATCGGCGTCGCGTCCCTGCTGCAGATAGGCGTATACCATGTAGTCATTGGGATGCACCGCCGCATTCGAGTCCGGTTCCGCCGCCGCGGAACGGCGATTGGTGGCGATCGACTCGTCCCAATAGCCCAGACGTGTAAAGATGTGGGAGGGCATGTGCAGGGCGTGCGGGGCCG
>DATKDD010000306.1:0-5139 GCA_035512875.1 Gemmatimonadaceae bacterium
CGCCCGGGGCGCACTCGCTCGTAAAGCCGGTCATCCGAAGCGCCCCCCGCACGGGCGTCCGCCCACGACGTCACGAACGCCTCGAGGTCGAGGTCGTCGCCGTCGAGCTGGCGAACCAGACGCTCGCGCTGGGCGCGGAGCCGCTCGAACCGGCGTCGCACCTCGGCGATCTCGCGCGCATAACGCCGGCGCACGCCGGCCGCCCAGGCCGGATCGCCCGGCAGGGCCGGCCGCTCCCGGACCAGCGCCTTTCGCAGGTGATAGGCGCCGACCCGGAAATCCCACTCGGGATACTCCAGGCCGACGGCGGGCCGCGGCGCCGCCTCCATTACGCGGCGCTCGGGGGGATCGTCGCTCGCCAGCACCTCGGTGGGCGCGCCGGGAATCGCCGCCAGCCGTGCTTCCTCGAGCTCCGACACCGAATCGGCCAGCTCGTCCGCGTCCGCATCGGTGTCGCGATCCGCTGGACGCTGGAGTCCCATCGGATCTTCCACGTGCTCCTTGGGATCGTCGATCTGGACCATCCACATGCCCATCTCCGGATCGTCCTCGTCATCCGGAGCGTCACGGGCGCGTGGACGGCGCGTGAGCGTGCGGACACGCCCGATCGGCGGCGCGACCATTCCGTCGTTAGGAGCCGCGAACCGGCGCGCCCCGAGCTCGGCGGGCAACGGGTGGGTGAGCCCCCACAGCATCACGGCTCTCAGCCCCCGATAGCGCCCCAGTGCCGCGAGCGACGCCGCGGTGCGTACCGCCCACTCGAGAGACTCCTCCGGCGTGCCCGTGTCCACCAACTCGTCAGGTATCCGGGCGGGTGGCGACGCCAGAACCAGATCGAGCAGCCGTTCCACCTCCCGCTCGCAGGCCGTGAGCTGCGACACCGGCGGACGCAGCCGCCGCTCGGCGCTCCTGAACTCTATCAGGTCCGCCGTCAGTCCCCGCAGTTCGATGGCCAGCATGCGATCCGTCGTCGCGCATTCGCCGAGCAGGTACAGATCGCGCACCAGCAGATCCATCGCCGGCGTTAGGAGCCGAGGCGTACCGCGCGCCGCGCGCGTAGCCAGAATCAGTGCCAGCAGCCGGTAGCGTGCCGCCGCGGCGTCGGTCCCATGCGCGGCATCCAGTGCAGGAGGCAGGCGAATGCGCGCCCCATCGGTGGATGGCAGCGCCCGCAGATCGACGAGATGTTTTGGCGTCCGGCGGGCGATGCGACCGAACAGCGTCTGCCGTGCCGCCGGCTGGGCGGGGACGATCGGCAGCGCCTGCCCTCGATATGCAATGACCAGCAGCTCGAGCCTTCGGCGCGTGTCGGCCAGGCCGAGTGTCGGCGCGTCAGCGGCGTGCCGCCGCCAGACGCCCGCGACGAACTCGGTGGCGAAGTGCGCCCCATCGAGAATGACTTCTTCAGGCTCGGACATGGCGCGCCGCCCGCGTCAGCCTAGCGACGCGTTGACCAGATCGCGCATCCCCGCCAGCAGCTCCGGATCGTCGGTAAGCGGAGCGAGCAGCGCCACGCGACATGCTTCCGGAACGGCTATCCCGCCTGCGATCAGCCGTGCGGTTGAGACGAGCAGCCGCGTGCTCGGCACCTCGGCCAGGCCGCGATCGCGCAGCTGGCGCAGGCGCCCGCCGAGCTGCACCAGCCCGCGCGCCGCCGGTACATCGATTCCGCTCTCGTGCGCGACGATCGCCGACTCCAATTCCGGCTCGGGAAAGGTGAAGTCGAGGGCGACGAAGCGCTGCCGCGTACTCGGCTTCAGGTCCTTGAGCACGTGCTGGTAGCCCGGATTGTAAGACACGACGAGCTGGAATCCGGGAGCGGCCGGGAGCAGCTCGCCCGCCTTGTCCAGCGGCAGCACGCGCCGGTCGTCGGTGAGCGGATGGATCACGACGATCGTGTCCTGACGAGCCTCGACGATCTCATCCAGATAGCATATCGCGCCGAGCCGCGCGGCAAGCGTCAGGGGGCCATCCTGCCACACCGTCTCGCCGCCTCGCACCAGATAGCGCCCGGTCAGGTCGCTCGCCGAGAGATCGTCATGGCAGGCGACGGTCACCAGCGGCCGGTCGAGTCGCCAGGCCATGTGCTCGACGAACCGCGTCTTGCCACACCCCGTCGGTCCCTTGAGCATCACCGCCAGACCGCGGGCGTGACACCGCTCGAAAACCTCCACCTCGCCGCCGCTCGGCAGGTAGTACGGCTCCGCACCGGGCCAGCGGACCCCTTCGCTCCGGGAGCCCGGAAACTCCGCGCTCCGTGCGCTCTCCACGCGGGACGGAATCCCCACGTCAGGCAGGGGACAGCACGGGCACCGGGTCTGCCGGCTGCTCGGCGATGGCGGTGCGCACGGGGACCTGCCGGAAGAAGTCCCACAGGAAGCACGCGACGCCCGCGGTGAACATGATCCCGGTAGCGGTCAGCATGAGGAAGTGCGGCTGCAGCTTGAGCTGCGTATCGAGATAGCCCACCCCCATGATCCGCTCGAGATAGGTTTGCGCGATGCCGGCTGTGGCGTAGGCCAGCGTCATGCCGAACATTCCCACCGTCTGCAGCCAGAAGGCCCAGTATCCGAGGGTGCTCTCGCGCGCATCGCCGGCGCGGCCGGAGAAGTGCGGCAGCGCGAAGGTGATGACGGCGAGGTTGATCATCACGTACGCACCGAAGAATGCCGAGTGGCCGTGCATGGGCGTGATCAACGTGCCGTGCGTCCACTTGTTGACCGCCGGCCAGGTGTGGGCCAGACCTAACAATCCCGCCCCGAACGCGGTGTAGAGCGCACTGCCCACCGTCCAGTGGATGGCCAGCTTGTTCGGGTGAGCGAACCCCGAGCGCCGCATCGCGGAATAGGCGTAGATCGCCATGCCGAACAGCGCGAGCGGCTCCATCGCGCTGAAGATGCCGCCGATCGGCAGCCAGTACTGCGGCACGCCGACCCAGTAGTAGTGGTGCGCGGTGCCGATGATGCCGGCGATGAACACCAGACCCACGATCACATACAGCCACTTCTCCATGATCTCCCGGTCGGCACCGGAAAGGCGGATGAGCAGGTACGCGAGGAGGCCGGCCTGAATCATCTCCCACACGCCTTCGACCCACAGGTGAATCGTCCACCAGCGGTAGTAGATGCTGACGGTGTAGTTGTGGAACTCGAGCAGCGCGGGGAGATAGAGGATCGCGGCCATGCCCAGGCCGGCCACCAGCACCGCCTCGGTGGTGGTCCAGCGCCCCGCCTTACGAATCGTCATCAGGATGTTGAACAGGAACAGCAGCATTACGAAAACAATGCCGAGCTTGGCGGGCCAGGGCTGTTCGAGCAGCTTGTTCCCCGCTGTCCATCCGAACACGTAGCCGACGACGATCACCACCCCGAGGGCGGTCCAGATGCCGAGTTGCCAGTAGGCCAATCGCTCGCTGTAGATCTCCGTGCGCGATTCCTCCGGCACCACGTAGTACGTGGCGCCCATGAACCCGGTGAGCACCCAGACGATCAGCAGGTTGGTGTGGATCGCCTTGGTGACGTCGAAGTCGAGGATGTTGAGCAGGGGGTCGGGCCCGAGGTACTTGACGACGCTGAGGAGGCCGAACACCATCTGCAACCCGAACAGGAGCAGCGCGACGACGAAATACGGGTAGGCTACCCACTGGGAACGAAAGCGCATCCGCCGTTCCTCCTAGCGAAGAGTGATGAGATAGGCGACGAGGTGCTCGATCTGCTCGTCGGATAGTGTCTCACCATAGTTGTCAGGCATGAACGATCTCCCGGCGGCAGAGTAGATCGTCCCGGGGATGATGTGCGCGCTGGGCGACACTATCGATTCGCGGATGTAGCCCGCGGCGTCGGTCGCCGTGCCTGTGTAATCGCTCCCCGCGATGATGCTGTCGGCGCGGAATCCGATGCCGGCGAGCGTCGGGCCGGCCAGGTTCACCCCGGGCGAGGTGGAGTGGCAGGCGAAGCAGGTCGCCGGCGGTTGTCTGAACAGCTGGGTACCTAACGCCACCGGATCGTCCGATGGGGCCGTCCCGACGGGCGGTGTGACCTCCGTTCCGGGAAAGGTGCCTCCCGAGACGAGAATCGGGCGCGGGGGCCACCCCTGATTGTCGATGCGCGACACCCAATCGAGAAACGCGATCACCTGCGCGATCTCCTCATCGGTCAGATCGGGATTGGGCATGAGCCGCCGGTGCTGCTGCTCCGAATAGAACCGCGATGGATCCTGGAGAAAGGCCGTGAGATAGGCGGTGCCGCGCGCCTGCGTGATCTTGGTCAGGTCGGGCGCGTAGTAGGCCCCCTCACCGAGCAGCGTATGGCAGTTGATGCAGTTGTTGGCGTGCCAGACGTCCTTGCCGGCGGCCACTTCGGGGGTGATCTGGTCGGCATTCGTCAGGCGATCGAACTGGCGGTGGCTGTCCACCGTCATTCCGAGAAAGATCAGGGCGAACAGCGTGGTACCGCCGATGAAGAACAGGCGCGTCTGTCGTTTCGTCATCCACGACCTCCGGCGTCAGGCGCCGTGAGAGTGAACCGGTGGCACGCCACTATCGTGAGGGAGCACGCGATCACCGATGCTTCAGACCCTGATGCTCGAAAAGTTCGAGAGCGCGATCCAGACGGCGAAGATCGCGGCGCCGGCCATGAGCGCCAGTACGAGCCAGAGGGTGAGACGCCCATAGGCGTGGGCGGGATGCACGGAGGAAGTGCGGGGAGCGGTCTCAGCCATGGCGAATCCGCATTGTTGAGGTGGCGGTGTACAGCTGACCTCTGGAGGTGCCGGTTTTCTCGACGCCAGGTTAACGCAAACCGGTGAAACGCGCCATAGCGTGCGCCGGCATTGGCGTAGCTCGCTCCGACCGAAGGAAGATGCGGCCCGATCGCCCGCGCGCCTCGAGCACGGTCTGGGAATTCGCGCGCAAACCCGGCTTCGTCATCCGAGCGCCCCTCGTTTGAATTCGCCGCCGGGCTCGTGCTTTTGATGACGGACGAGGTGCGCTCGCGCGGAATCCTGGCGCGATGCCGACTTGTCACCCCTCGATCGCCGAGCGTAATGTATGGTCATGCCGATCCCCGTACACTCACCGCCGCCCGAGTCCGGCAAGTGGACCATCGAAGACTTGCGCCGACTGCCTGACGACGGCAACCG
>DATKDD010000307.1:0-5182 GCA_035512875.1 Gemmatimonadaceae bacterium
CGAAGAAGGCCGGTGCCCGCAAGGCCACCAAGAAGCGCGGCCGTAAGACCGCGGCGAAGAAGAGCAAGTAGCTCTTCTACGCAGCCGAGAGCTGTGCAGGGCGGGCCGGCGAAGTTGCCGGCCCCGTTCTGTATCTAGGAACTAGGAATTAGGAACTAGGAATTAGGAACTAGGGTGGACCCCGAGGCGGGAATTTCAGAAGGCCGTTAGGTAGAGTACAGAAACGCGACGGGGGCGCCACTGGCGCCCCCGTCGCACACCTTTCCTATTTCCTATTTCCTATTTCCTATTTCCCCCTTCTCCTCTTCCGCCCACACATATGCCCAGAATGCCGGGCGGGGATCGTCTCCCCGGCCCCGCGAGATCACGATACCAAGCGGTTCCTCGGTCGCAGGTCGAACAGACACAGCCATGGTGCACCTCTGCCGGAAGGAAAAACGGGTCCCCGGAACGGTCGGGGACCCGATCCCCGACACCGTCGGAGACGGTTTCGGGAAAGGCACTCCTAATGCCAAATGGCCGCCAATCGGGCGGCCATTGATAAAACGTTGTGGTTAGTGAAGTTGCGTCGCGTACTGTGTTCGGGAGAACCGGGAGACGGAACCAGGGATGTACTGAATCGACACACGAATTTGTGCAATGGCGTGTCGAAACGTTACGCAACCTTGGTGGCCAGTACCGTATCAGGCCGGCCGATCTGACGCTCGACGGAAATATCCCACCCGGCGTAAATCGCCAGCAGCTCTTCCATAGGTATATGCCCTTTAGTATCAGCGACTGCGTCGAAGACGTGGATTCCGCCCTCCGCGGTCGCCTGTTGCAGCGCCGCGATCGCTTCGCGTCGGTCGGCCGGAGTGAGCTCGGCCAGTGCCGCTGCCGCGCAGATCACGGCGCGCAAAGGCATGTCGGGTGCCCAGGAAAGGAGATCGCCAACCAAGCCGCGAACTTGGCGAGCGAGACCCACCTCCACCGCCGCCGCAACTACTCGCTCGACAGCGTCTTCGACCGAGCCAAGCGCCGTGACGGTGCAGCCGTTGGCCGCGAGAAACATCGCCGGGCCTTCCGAGGTGTTCCCGGCCACCAGCACGTGACCCTGCGCCGCGATCGGCATCGCGCGCGCCACACCGCCATCCGGATGCAGACCCCAGCGCTCAGGCCGGCGGAACTCCTCGATGGACCGCAGGCGGTGCTTACACCAGGTGCGATAGGTCGGGACGCGGCAACGGCCACGAATGATGCGATCGACTTCCGCGCACAAGAGCACCTCGGTAAGGCCGAGCTGCAATTCGGAGTCGAGTGACGCGACCGCCTCATCCCCAATCCGCAGCAGAGCGTGACGGGGGAGCGACTCCTTGTACCGCTCGATTTCCTGCTCGACGAAGAGTTCGTATTCGTACTTGAGCGAGCGAGGACGTGCGGTCATCGGAAATTCGGAAACGCTGATCCAGCGAGCGGCGAACGCGAAGGGAGTCATCCTCCAGGCGGTTCTCGTCGAGGAAACAAGCGCAGAATGCTCGCTCCCGTGCTGCGGCGTCGCTTCGCGCAAAGCTAGACGCTTTACAGTCAGGCGCAAGGCCTCGGCTCGCTCGAGCTTCGCGTAAGGCAGGCTACCTTCCGCGCATGCCCGAACTTCCCGAAGTCGAAGCAGCAGCGGTGCGACTGCGTAGCGCCATTCGAGGGCGACGAATCATTGTTGCTCGGGTACTTCACCCCGCACTGCGCCGCCGCCTCTCGCGTGGTGACATGGCCAGGTTGCGCGGAGCACGTATCGATCGCGTCGACCGGCGTGGCAAGTATCAATTGCTCCACCTCGATACCGGCGACACGCTCATCGCGCACTTTCGAATGAGCGGTGGCTGGCACATCTCGGCGGAGCCAGAACGCCTGCCATCCCACGCCCGTGCGGTACTCGAGATGGAGGATGGGACGCGAGTCGTGCTGGTCGATCCGCGCGCGTTGTCCTCATTGGAGGTGGCGCCGACTTCCGCGCTCCCGCTCCCCCCGTTGGGTCCGGATCCACTCACGCCTGGATTCACTGCGCGCGCGCTCGGCAAGGCGCTCGCTAGGCGTCTCGGCCCGATCAAGCCGGTTCTGCTCGATCAATCGATCATTGCCGGAGTAGGAAACATCTACGCCGCTGAAGCGCTGTGGCGCGCGCGGATCCATCCGGCGGCGCCAGCCTCGCAACTCGACCGCGCGGAGCTGCGTGCCGTGGCGGCCGGCATTCGTCACGTGATGAGGGGCGCGCTGCGCCGCGCCGGCCGATACTTCAGTGCCTTCGAGAACGACCAGGAAATGCCGCGGTTCGCCGTATATGGTCGCGCCGGTCAGCCATGCCGCCGCTGCGGTACCGCCATAACGCGTATCACGCAAGGCGGCCGTTCGACGTACTTCTGCCCCCGCTGCCAACCGCGCTGCCGAACGAAGTCCATTGCACGGCAATCGAATCGGCATTAAGATATTTAGCCAATCATCGAATTATCTACAATGCAGTCTGCGTTCCGAGCCTTGGCCGATCCCTCACGTCGCGAAATTCTTGCGCTCTTGCGCGGGGGATCGCGAACATCCGGCGAAATCGCTCAGCACTTCACCACCAGTTGGGCGACCATATCGCGACACCTTGCCGTACTGCGCGAGGCTGAGCTCATCCTGGCTGAGCGGGAGGGCCAGTTCATTCGCTACGAGCTCAACACCACCGTTTTTCAGGACGTGATTCACCACCTGCTCGGACTGACGAACGGACAGAGTCCGATCGACGGCGCCGGCGACACGGGGGGCAGTAATCCGGCTGAGAAATGAAGACTTGAAACCGCTTACGAGCGGGTTTGATGTCTGGAACTCAGTAGATGGAGGTTCTTCGCTGGTCGAAACCCGGAGGGAGGACATGCGCAAGTATCTACCTGGGGTGTTCGTCGCCGTTACGCTGCTGCTCTCCCTGCTGGCGTACGACAGCCTGCCCGACCGCGTGCCCTCCCACTGGAACAGTCGCGGTGAAGTGGACGGCTACTCATCGCGCCTTGTCGGCGCCTATCTGCTTCCGCTGGCGGCACTGGCCATCTGGGGAGTGATGCGCGTCATCCCGCGGATCGATCCGCGCAAGCGGAACTACGAGAAATTCCAGGGTACGTTCGACGTGCTGATTGCCGCCGTGGTCGGCTTCATGTGCGTAATGCACCTCGGCATTCTCGGTTCGGCGCTGGGGCTCCCGATAGCCGTCGACAAAGTGATCTTCGGCAGCATGGGGCTTTTTGCTCATTCTGGTTGGCAACCTGTTGCCGCGAGCCCGATCAAACTGGTTCGTCGGGATTCGCACCCCCTGGACGCTCAGCAGCGATCGCGTGTGGGAGCGCACCCACCGCGTCGGCGGCTACGCCTTCGCGATCGCCGGTGTCGTCATGTTATTGACCCTCCTCCTCGCGCCGGCGTACCGGATGCCCATCATGATCTCGATCGCGGTGGGCCTCACGATATTCGTTCTCGGCTACTCCTATCTTGCGTGGAGACAGGAGGGCGGGAGGGGTTCCTAGTAATCGGACATTCACCAGAGCGAAGGATTGTGGCGCCGTCGCAGCGTCCCTGATCCTGTCCCTCAGTCCATGGCCTCGATGATCGCGCCCTTCAGATATCCTGTCTCGGGTATGGTCAGGACTTCGGGATGATCGAGTGGCTGTCCGCGAAGCTCCACCAGGGCCAACCGCCGCCCGGCATCCGAAGCCGCGGCCTGGAGCATCTCGAGAAAGAGTGGTTTGGTGATGTGGTAGCTGCAGCTGGCGGTGAACAGCACGCCGCCTGACGCGAGGAGACGAATCGCACGGAGATTGATCTCCTTGTAGCCGCGGAGCGCACTCGTCACACTCGCCCGCGACTTGGCGAATGCCGGCGGATCGAGGACGATCGTTTCGTACCGCTCCCCCCGCCGCTCGGCATCGCGGAGCCATTCGAACGCATTGGCTTCGACGAATCGCACGTTCGTCAGGTGGTTGAGTGCCGCATTCGATGCCGCTCGCGTCAGCGCCGATTCGGAGCTGTCGAGCGCGGTGACGCGTTCGGCGGTGCGCGCCAGATGCAGCGCGAACGAGCCGTGATAACTGAAGCAGTCGAGTGCTTCACCACGCGCCATGCTCCCGATTCGGACCCGGTTCTCTCGCTGGTCCAGAAACGCGCCGGTCTTCTGGCCATCGTGAGGCGCGGCGAGATAGCGGACCCCGTGCTCCTCGACCGCTATCTCACGCGGAACGGTTCCGACCAGGGCCTCGACCAGCCGCGGGAGTCCCTCGCGTCCGCGGACCGACGCATCGTTGCGGGCGAGTATGCCGTCCGGCGCGAGCGACTCGACCAGGGCTTCGATGATCTCGGTGCGGCACGCGTCCAGCCCGGCGCTCAAGAGCTGCACTACCAGATAGGCACCGTATCGGTCGACGATGAGCGAGGGACATCCATCCGCTTCGGCGTGGACCACTCGGTAGGCGTTCGACGATACGGCGACCGGGTCGCGCCGCTCAGAGGCGCGCGCGATGCGGGCCGCCCACCACGAAGCATCGATGTGCGCATCCGGATCGATGTCGAGGCGCCGGAACGCAATCTCCGACGAGGGGCTCCAGAGCGCCATCCCTAACGGCTTGCCCCGCGCATCATGCACGGCAACAGGGCCTGCCTCCCCGGTTGGTGCCTGACGAACATCGCCGCGGAAGATCCAGGGGTGGCCCCCGTCCCAGCGGCGAGCGCCGGCGGCGGAAACGATTCCCACCGCCGGGTCGGGCACGTTCACCGTCCCATCGCGCGGCGAATGGCGCGGGCGGCCTCGCCGGGATGCGCAGCGCCGAAGATGGCCCGGACCACCGCCACCCCACGCACGCCCGCCTGTGCGGCCTCTGACATGATGTCGGCCGCGCCTTCCGCGGTCACTCCGCCTACCGCTACTGATGGAGTCGGTGCGCAGGCACGGGCGAGTCGCACCAGCTTCACGATGCCTATCGCGCTTCCGGCATCACTCTTCGTGGTGGTGCCGAATACCGGACCAATGCCCACGTAGTCCGCGCCTGCCGCAAGCGCCAGCTCGCTGTCATCACCAACCGAGGCACCGATGATGAAGTCCGGACCGGCAAACCGGCGCACCACCGCGGCCGGTACATCGTCCGCGCCGAGGTGAACCCCGGCTGCCCCGGCGGCCAATGCAATGTCC
>DATKDD010000308.1:0-25760 GCA_035512875.1 Gemmatimonadaceae bacterium
GGTTCGAAAGCTGTACGCTGAGTCCAAGGAACGAAACGCCATTCACGCCAGCGACTCGGACGAGAATGCGGAACGCGAAAGCCGGTTTTTCTTCGCCGAAGCGGATCTGTTCGCCGGGGGTTGACGCGTTACATCGGGGAAAAGGGAAACGGGAAATGGGACGTGGGAGTCAAGGGACGTTTCCCGTTTCCCGTTTCCCACTATGTGCGTCCGCACCGTAAACCTCTGGCATACGGCAACTTGACCGCCGTTCAGCTCAGGGGTAGATTTGAAGGTTATGCTTTCCATTGACATTCGGGCGTTGGACTCCCAGGCTGCGGCAGTTGCCGGCAGCCTTTCCGCTGAAGATGCGGTGTGGGTAGAGGGGGATATCCGTCCGCGAGAGGGTGTGTTCGTGGAAGGCAGACTCTCGACCGCCGGAGCCGGACGGTACTATTTCAGCGGCCGCTTGAGCGGCTCACTCGAAATGCCGTGCCGGCGATGCCTCAAGCCGGCGGAGGCGGCGGTGCGCGAGGATTTGCATCTGCTGTTCGCCGAGACGGGAGCTGAAGAAGCGGACGATCCCGACGTGTTCGTGATCTCGCCGCACGCTCCCGAGCTGGCCCTTCGTCCGGCGATACGCGAACAGTGGCTTCTCGCCGCACCCCCGTTTCTGGAATGCGGGGAGCAGTGCCGTGGTCTTCGTGCACGCTGCGGCGCAGATTTGAATGAAGGTCCGTGCGACTGTCCGCCCGAAACCGATACCCGCTGGAGCGCGCTCCGTAGTCTCGGAGAGCGCACGCAATAGCAGCGCACCACTACTCACCGATCAAATTGCAATGGCCGTCCCGAAGCGCCGTACATCCAAGCGGAAGAAGCGCGCCCGCAACACACACAAGGATGCGCCCGCCATCGCCATCCAGTCCTGCCCGCGTTGCCGGAGCATGAAGCGGCCACACCGCGTCTGCGCCGAATGTGGCTACTACGCTGGGGAGCAGCGAGTCGCGGCCCGGGAAGGGTAGTCTTGGCCCGAATCGCGCTGGACGCGATGGGGGGCGACAATGCTCCGCAAGCCACGGTGGCAGGCGCTCTGTTGGCCCTCGCCGAACTCGATCCCGCGCACACTCTGCAACTCGTTGGACGACCAAACGTCATCCGCGAGCAGCTCGACACGCTGCTTGCGGGTGAGTTCGCGCACGCGCGTGCCTCACGCGATCGCATTGAGATCGTGGAAGCGTCGGAAGTCATCGGCATGCACGACAAACCGGTCGCGGCGATCCGAACGAAACCAAAGAACTCGATTGCGGTGGGTCTAAAGCTGCAGGCCAGCGGCGACTCGGAAGCGTTTGTGAGTGCCGGCAGCACCGGAGCGCAGATGGCCGCCTCGGCTGTAATCCTCAAGTTGCACGACGGATTGCTGCGACCGGCGATTCCCACCGTGCTGCCTACCGCCAAGCACCGGGTGGTGCTCATCGATTCCGGCGCAAACGTAGACTGCTCGCCGCAGGAGCTCGTGCAGTTCGCCTGGATGGGCGCCATATACGCGGAAGACATTCTCGGGCGCACCTCGCCAGGCATCGCGCTGCTGAATATCGGCGAGGAGCCGGATAAAGGGAGCAGGGAAGTGAAGGAAGCGTTCAAGCTGCTGCAACAGCAGCGGGCCCTCACTTTCCGCGGCAACTGCGAGGGCCGGGACATCCTCAACGGAAAGAACGCGCATGGTTCAGTCGATGTGGTGGTCTGTGACGGATTCGTCGGCAACGTCCTTCTCAAGTTCTACGAGTCCGTGGCTCCGCTGGCATTCGAGGCGCTGAAGCGTGCCGGCGTCGATCGCCGGCTGCTCGATCGCGGATTCAAGGCGTTCGACTATTCGGAAATCGGCGGCGCGCCTCTGCTCGGCATCCGTGGCGTGAGCATCATTGCCCACGGTGCGTCATCCGACCGCGCGATCAAGAACGCGATCAGCGTTGCATTACGAGCAGTCGAGAGCAACATGAACGAGCACATCGGCCGCCGCCTGCCGGTGGTGAGCGCGGAAACTTCATGAAGCGGCCATACGCGCAGCTCCTCGCGACCGGACGATCCGTGCCGGCCACCGTGATGACGAATCACGACTTCAAGGCGATGGGGATCGACACCACGGATGAGTGGATCGTCGAGCGGACCGGTATCTCGCAACGGCACATCGCGCGTAATGGCGAGACTACTTGCTCGATGTCGGCCGAGGCCGCGCGGATTGCGATGGAGCGAGCGGGCGTGCACCCGGGGGAGTTGGACGCCATCATATTGAGCACTGCGACCCCCGACAGGCTGCTGCCGGCTACTGCGGTCGACCTGCAGGCGGAACTGGGCGCGAGCCGGGCAGCGGCGTTCGACATCTCCGCAGCCTGCTCCGGCTGGCTGTACGGACTCACCGTTGGCGAAGGGCTGATCACCAGTGGCACCGCTGAGACAGTGCTCGTCGTCGGTGCCGAGAAAATGAGTTCGATTGTCGACTGGTCGGATCGCGCGACCTGCGTGCTTTTCGGCGACGGCGCGGGTGCGACGATCCTTGCCAAGTCCCGGCAGGGGCGCGGAATACTCTCCACGTTCATTCGGAGCGATGGCACGCTGGCCGAGCTGCTCTACCGTCCCGCGGGAGGCGCCTCGATTCCCATGTCGGCCGATGTGCTCTCCGAGCGAACGCACTTCGTCAGGATGGCGGGGCGCGAGGTATTCAAGGCCGCGGTGCGCTCGATGTCCGAGGCGGCGGATCGCGCACTCGATGCCGCCAAGCTCACCGGAGCCGACATTGATCTGCTCATCCCCCACCAGGCAAACGTGCGGATAATCGAAGCCACAGCCAAGCACGCGAACATCGCGATGGACAAGGTCTACGTGAACGTGGACCGGTTCGGGAATACATCATCGGCGTCGATCCCGATCGCACTCGACGAGGCGCGTGAGCGTGGAGTCGTCGGTGATGGCGCGAACGTGCTCATGGTGGCATTCGGCGCCGGCTTCACCTGGGCGTCGATGGTGGTGCGCCTCTAGCATGGCGGCGCGCGATGTGGTGCTGCTCTTTCCGGGGCAGGGCTCGCAAAAGGTGGGCATGGGAGCGGATCTGGCGGCGGCGGATCCGCGCGCGCGCGCAGTGTTCGAGGCTGCCGATGCAGCGCTCGACATTCCACTGAGCCGGCTCTGCTTCGAGGGACCTGACGATGAGCTGATGCGCACCGAGAATGCGCAACCGGCGTTGCTGACGCATGGAGCGGCGGCGTGGGCTGTGGTGAGCACGGTGCTCCGGCCGTCCGTACGGGCGGCCGCCGGCCACTCGTTGGGTGAGTTCACCGCCCATCACGCCGCCGGCGCGCTATCGCTCGCCGACGCACTGCAACTCGTCAGGCGACGGGGTGAGGTGATGGCGATGAGCGGGGCGAAGCGCCCCGGAGGGATGGCGGCGATACTCGGCGCGGACGAGGAGGTGGTCGAAGCCGCATGCCGCAAAGCAAGCGATTCCGGAGTGGTCGTGCCGGCCAACTACAACGCCCCCGATCAGCTCGTGATCTCGGGCGAGGTCGAGGCCGTCGAACGGGCAATGGGTCTCGCCAGGGACTCGGGCGCCAAACGAGCCATTCGCCTCAAGGTCAGCGGTGCGTTTCATTCGCCGCTGATGGCCGTAGCGGCGGACGGCCTCGAGGCGGCGCTCAGCGCTGCCTCATTCGGGCTGCCGGCCTTTCCCATCTACGCCAACGTGTCCGCCGAACCGGTGAGCGAGCCCGCCACCGCCCGGCGACTGCTGCTCGAGCAACTCGTGTCGCCGGTGCGGTGGACCGGCACCATCCGTGCACTCACCGCGATGTATCCCGAAGCGCTCTACGTCGAGCTCGGGCCCGGGGTGGTTCTGAGCAATCTCGTCAAGCGCATTGCGAGCGGCACCGAGACCGCGGCATGCGGGACCGCTACCGATGTCGATGCACTCCTCGCGAGGTTCTCGTAATGCAGCTCGAGCTCTCGTCACGCGTCGCGCTCGTAACGGGCAGCACGCGTGGTATCGGAAGGGAGATTGCTTCCACCCTCGCCGCCTGTGGCGCGCGTGTCGCCGTCGTCGGCCGCGATCTGGCGCGCGCCGAAGCAGTGGCTGCCGGGATCTCCGGTGCGCAGGGGTTCGCCGCCGATGTTGCCGACAGCGAGGCGGTCACAGCCCTCGTGCAGAATGTGGAGGGCGCATTTGGCGGGATCGACATTCTGGTCAACAATGCGGGCCTCACCCGCGACAACATTCTCCTCAGGCTCAAGGACGATGATTGGGACGCTGTGCTCGATGCGAATCTGCGCGGCGCGTTTCTGACCATTCGGGCCGTTACGCGCGGAATGATGAAGCGCCGCTGGGGACGCATCATCAACATCACGAGCGTCGTCGGCCTTACCGGCAACAAGGGACAGTCCAACTACGCCGCCAGCAAGGCAGGGTTGATCGGGCTGACCAAGTCCGTAGCCAAGGAACTGGCCTCACGCAACATCCTCAGCAACGCGATCGCCCCTGGCTTGATCGAAACGGACATGACCGCAGCACTTCCGGAGGAGGTGCGTGGCGCGCTGGCGGCGCAGATTCCGCTGGCCCGGCTGGGAACCCCCGCCGATGTGGCATCGCTCGTCGCGTTTCTTGCGTCAGACTACGCCGGCTACATCACGGGACAGGTGTTCGTGGTGGATGGCGGGATGGTGATGTAGTTTTCTCCGAGGCGGCGCTCCGGTGCGCCGCCGCAACCGTTAACTCAGGGCACAGAGGATCGCTTCCATGGCTGATCTCGAAGAAAAGGTCAAACAGATCATCGCGAAGGAGCTGGGCGTCGAAATGGAGAAACTCACCAACGAGGCAAGCTTCATGGAGGATCTGGGGGCGGACAGCCTGGATACCGTCGAGCTGGTCATGGAGTTCGAGAAGGAGTTCAACATCGACATCCCGGATGAGGACGCCGAGAAGCTGCGGACGGTCGGTGAAGCACTGAATTATTTGCACGAAAAGGTCAAGTGACAAAGCGACGGGTCGTCGTCACGGGGCTCGGCGCCATAACGCCGGTCGGAAACGACGTGGCGACGACCTGGCAGGCGTTGTTGGCGGGACAATCGGGTTCGGCTCCGATCTCCAAGTTCGATGCAAGCGCCTTTCCGGTGCGGTTCGCAGCGGAGGTGAAGGGGTTCGACGTCGCGAAATACATGGATCGCAAGGAGTCGCGGCGGTTCGATCCGTATACACAGTTCGCCGTCGCGTCCGCCGTTCAGGCGATGGATGACGCGGGGCTCGCCAACGGCGCCAGCTACAATGCGGAACGCGTCGGCGTGATCATCGGCAGCGGGATCGGCGGACTGAAGACGTTCGAGGAGCAGCACGACCAGTATCGGGAGCGGGGGCAGCGGTCCATCTCCCCATTCTTCATTCCGATGTTCATCGCCGACATTGCCGCGGGGATCGTTTCCATGCGCTTCAACGCCAAGGGACCGAACTACGCTACGGTGTCGGCGTGCGCGTCGAGCGCGCACGCGATCGGCGACGCATTCCGGGCCATCCAGTATGGCGATGCCGATGTGATGATCGCCGGGGGCGCCGAGGCGACGGTGACGCCAATGGCCATCGGCGGCTTCGCCAACATGCGCGCGCTCTCGGAACGGAACGACGAGCCCGCGCGCGCGTCGCGTCCGTTCGACGCGACCCGGGATGGGTTCGTAATGGGAGAAGGAAGTGCCGTGGTCATCCTCGAGACGCTGGAGCATGCGCGCGCCCGGGGGGCACGAATATACGCCGAGATAGTCGGCTACGGCGCGACCGGGGATGCCTATCACCTAACGGCGCCGGCGCCCGAAGGCGAAGGGGCACAACGTGCGATGCGCCGAGCGGTCGAAGACGCTGGCCTGGAGCTGACCGACGTGGACTACATCAATGCGCACGGCACGTCCACGCCGGCCAACGACGTCAACGAGACCAAGGCGATCAAGGCCGTGTTCGGCGACCATGCGCGCGCGCTGAGTGTCAGCTCCACCAAGTCGGCAACCGGCCACATGCTCGGCGCCGCCGGCGCGGTGGAGTTCCTCGTGAGCGCGCTCGCCGTGCGTGATGGCATCATCCCGCCAACCATCAATTACGAGACGCCCGACCCCGAGTGCGACCTGGACTACACCCCCAACGTCTCTGTCAGGCGGGAAGTGCGGGCGGCTCTGTCGAACAGCTTCGGCTTCGGCGGCCACAACGTGTCGCTGGCGGTCCAGCGTTTCGGCGAATGACCATGCCCGTAGCGGTCGACGAGCTTCGCCTTTCGCGGATCTCGGATCCCGATCTTCGCCGGGTCGCCGAAAAGCTCGCTGCCGGCGAACGGCTCGATGCCGGCGATGCGAAGGTGATGTTCAGCTCGCCCGACCTGCTGGGTCTGGGCCGCATGGCTGACGCGGCCAACCGCGCCCGCCATGGCGACCGCGTGTACTTCGCCGCCAATCAGCACATCAATCCCACCAACGTCTGCATTTTGCGCAAGACGTGCGTGTTCTGCTCGTATGCCCGGCTGCCCAAGGAAGAGGGCGCCTATCGCTACACGATGGAGCAGGCATTTGCCGAAGCCGCGGCCAATCCATACGTCCGCGAGTTCCACATCGTAGGCGGTCTGGACATGCAGGCGGGGCTGGACTACTACGCGGAGCTCTTCCGAGGGCTCAAGGCGCGGCATCCTCAGGTGCACATCAAGGCGCTCACGGCGGTGGAGATCGCGCACATTGCCCGAATCGAGAAGATGGAGATCGCCGACGTGCTGATGGCCCTGCGCGAGGCGGGCCTCGATACGCTTCCCGGTGGAGGCGCCGAAGTGTTCAGCCGGGGCGTGCGCTCTACGATCGCCGAGCGCAAGCTGGCGGCGGAGGACTGGTTGCAGGTGCACCGGATCGCGCACCAGCTGGGCATCCGGTCCAATTGCACGATGCTGTATGGGCACGTCGAAACGGTCGACGATCGCATCGATCATCTGAGCATGCTCCGCGACCTGCAGGACGAGACCGGTGGATTTCTCACCTACATCCCTCTGGCGTATCATCCGGACAATAACGAGTTGGGAGTGCGACTCGGCCGCGAGGGTACCGCTACCACGGGCTTCGACGATCTGCGCAACCTGGCGGTTGGGCGTCTGTTTCTTGACAACATTGCGCACATCAAGACGCACTGGATCATGGTGACGCCGGGCTTGTCGCAGGTGGCGCTCGCGTTCGGCGTGAACGATCTCGAGGGAACCGTCGTGCGCGAGAAGATCTACCACGAGGCCGGCGCCACCACTGAACAGGCGATGTCGCTCGACCAGGTGCTCGCGCTCATTCGCGGGGCGGGAAAGATTCCCGTGGAACGCGATTCGCTCTATCGCGTGCTGCGTACCTACGAGGCGCCGCCGCCAGCCGACCGGGCAGCCTGACGTGCGTGTCGGGCGGATTCCCTACATCAACTGCTACCCCGTTTACGGGGCGATCGACCGCGGGATCGTGGCGCTCGATGCGGAACTGGTGCAAGGAACACCGACCCAACTCAATCATCGCATGGCCGCGGGCACGCTCGATGTAAGCGTCGTCTCGGCGGTCGAGTACGCGCGATGCGCCACCCGATATTTCCTTTTGCCCGAGCTGGCCATCTCCTGCGATGGCCCGGTCCGCAGCGTGCTGCTTTTTTCGCGCCGGCCGGCGCCGGAGCTGCGTGGCGCGCGGGTGCTGGTGAGCCGGAGCTCCATGACCAGCGTAGCGCTTCTCGAGTTGCTGTTCGAGCAGGTCTGGAAGTGCCGGCCGGTCTTCGTTCCCGGCGATGCCGAACTGTCGGACGTACGACGGTTTTCCCTCGAAGAGCATGACGCCCGGTTGGTGATCGGCGATGCCGCCCTCCTCCTCGCCGGCCGCGCGAACTCGTCAGGCGATCTGCCCCGGTATCCGTACGTGTACGATCTGGGGGAGGAGTGGAAGCGGTGGACCGGCCAGCCGTTCGTCTTCGCCGTGTGGGTGGCGCAACGCGCGGCACCCGTCGCCGACGCGCTGGCGGTGCACACCAGGCTCCTCGAGTCCCGCGATTGGGGACTCCGCCATCTCGGCATGCTCGCCGAGCAGGCGGCGAGCGTCACACGGCTGCCGCTCTCCGTGTGCGCCGAGTATCTGTCCGGACTGGATTACGGCTTGTCGTATCCGCATCTGGCCGGCTTGACCGAGTTTTTCCGCCGGCTGGTCGCGGCGGGACGCGTGCCAAACGGCACTCTGTCGTTCCTGCCCGCCGCCTAGCGCGGGCCGTTTCTCGTCTCTCGCAGTCACCCGATGCCCATGCGTGATCTTCTCGACTTCTACACCAATGCCCCGCTGCTCGAGCTGGGCGCCGAAGCCGACCGCGTCCGAACCGAACGGCATCCGCGCGGCATCGTCACGTTCATCGTCGATCGAAACATCAATTACACGAACGTCTGCGTCGCCGATTGCGGATTCTGCGCGTTCTATCGGCGCCCGAAGCACCTCGAAGGGTACACGCTGTCGTACGAGCAGATCGGCGACAAGATCGAGGAGGCTAAGGCGTTAGGCGCTGTCCAGATCCTCATCCAGGGCGGGCACAATCCCTACATACCGTTCGAATGGTATCTCGAGCTGCTGCGCTACATCAAGAAGTATCATCCGATCCACATACATGGCTTCAGTCCGAGCGAGGTGGATTTCTTCGCGCAGCTGTTCCGGCTCGATGCAGTGGACGTCATACGCGAGCTCCAGAAGGCGGGGCTCGACTCGATTCCCGGCGGCGGCGGAGAGATTCTGGTGCAGCGCGTACGCGATATCGTAGCCAAAAAGAAGGCCGGCGCAGACCGGTGGCTCGAGATCATGGAGATCGCGCACAACGAAGGGATGAAGACGTCGGTGACCATGATGTACGGCCTCGGTGAGACTCTCGCCGAGCGACTCGAGCATCTCCAGCGCGTACATGAGGTCCAGGCGCGAACCAACGGCTTCACCGCCTTCATCTGCTGGCCGCTGCAGCCGGAGAACACGCCTTCGATGTCGCATCAGCCCAAGACGGACGCGGTCGACTATCTGCGTACCGTCGCGATCTCGCGGATCGTGCTCGACAACGTGCCGAACCTGCAGTCGAGCTGGGTTACGATGGGCATGAAGATCGGGCAGCTCGCATTGCGATTCGGGTGCAACGACTTTGGCTCGCTGATGATCGAGGAGAACGTCGTGTCGGCCGCCAATACCACGCACCGTACGACGGTCGAAGAGATGACCCGCCTCATTCTCGACGCCGGTTTCACCCCCGCGCGCCGTCGTCAGGATTACTCGATCATTCAGCCCGCGGGGCAGGCGGCATGAAAAACCTCGGGAATCGGGAATTGGGAATCGGGAATCGATTCCCCGGATGCACATTGCAAGGGTTCCCGATTCCCGATTCCCGATTTCCGATTCCCGAGACCAGATGACCCGTGTCGGCATCGGCTACGATTCCCATCGCTTTGCGCCGGGCGGGCCGATGCGCCTTGGAGGCATAACGCTGCCAATCGACTTTCAGCTGATAGGGCACTCCGATGGTGATGCCATTGCGCACGCGGTCACCGACGCCGTGCTCGGTGCAGCCGGCGCTGGCGATATTGGGGAGATGTTCTCCAACAGCGACGCGGCCAACCTCGGAAGGGACTCGGTGGAAATGCTGCGCCTTGCCGTGGCGCGCGTGCATGCGCTGGGTTGGAGAGTGGTTAACGTCGATGTGACGCTGATCGCCGAGCGACCCGTCATCGGGCCGTACCGTCAGCAGATGCGGGAAGCGCTCGCTCCGGCTCTCGACGTCGCGCCTAACGAGATCGGACTCAAGGGCAAATCCAACGAGCGCATGGGGTGGATCGGCCGCGGCGAAGGGCTCGCATGCATCGCCGTCGCCTCGCTCGATCGCGCGGACGCCTGACGCATGCTCGAGCAGGTGCTGGAGTGGCTCACCGGCCTGCCCCCAATTGCGCTCTACCTTGCACTCGCGCTCGTCGCGGCGGTCGAGAACATCTTTCCGCCGTTGCCAGCTGACACTGTCGTCGCATTCGGTGCCTTTCTGGCTGCTCGCGGCGAGGCCACCCCGGTGGGCACGTTGCTGGCCACCTGGATCGGGAACGTAAGTGGTGCAATGTTCGTCTACGCCGTTGCGCGACGCTTCGGCGCCGAGTGGCTCTCCCATCGGCTGAAGAGGTTCGGAGGAGCCGATCGGAAGGAGAAGCTCCTCGGCATGTACGAAAAGCGGGGGATGGTCGCGCTCTTTCTCAGCCGGTTCCTTCCGGGAATTCGGGCGCTGGTTCCGCCAGTAGCCGGCGCGGCTCGCATGCCGCCGTTTCGCGTCGGCCTGATCATTGGCGTCGCATCGGCAATCTGGTACGGAGCGATTACCTGGCTGGCCTATCGAGTAGGCTCGGACTGGGACGCGTTGCAGGAAAGGATAGTCGGCCTCTCTCGCACGACCGCCGTTGCAGCCGGCGTCGTCGTCGCCATCGGCCTGGCCATCTGGTTCGTCAGGCACAAGCGTGGTGGGAACGGCGAATGATCCCATCGACCGTTCATCCCGAGTTCCTGCTCGACCACTTCGCCGACTACCTGGTACTCGAAAGGGGCGCGGCCGACCGAACACACGAGGCTTACGAGCGTGACCTCGCCCGATTCGCCCTCTTCGCCCAGACGAAGGGCGCGAACGCGCCGGCCGCGGCGACGCCGCGGCTGCTCCGCGACTACGTATATCACTTGAAGGATCTGGGGCTGGCGCCGGCCTCCATTCGCCGAAACGTCTCCGCGGTGCGAGTCTATTTTCGGTTTCTTCTTGGTGAGGGCTACCTCACGAGCGATCCGAGCGACCGGCTGGAAACACCCAAGCGGTGGCAGACCCTGCCCGACGTGCTCACGGTCGATGAGGTCGAGCGGCTCCTCGCCGCCCCGACGCTCGATGATTCGCTCGTCTTTCGCGATCGCGCGCTACTCGAGTTGGGGTACGGTGCCGGCCTGCGCGTGTCGGAGCTCACCGGGCTCTCCCGTCATGACGTGCTGCTTGACGACGGCGTGGTCCGGGTGTTCGGAAAGGGAGGGAAGGAGCGACTCGTGCCGATCGGACGCGGAGCGATCGGCGCACTTGCCGTGTACCTTCGCGAGCTGCGCCCCCGGCTCGACAGGGGAGCGGCCAAGGGAACGCTCCTGCTCAACGCGAACGGCGGACCGCTCACACGCATGGGCGCATGGAAGATTGTTCGAAAATACGTCGACCGTGCGGGCATTACGAAGCGGGTCTCTCCGCACACCCTGAGACACTCCTTTGCCACCCATCTCCTCGAGGGCGGAGCCGACCTGCGCGCGGTCCAGGAAATGCTCGGCCATGCTGATATCTCGACGACGCAGATTTACACCCATGTCGATCGGGAGTACCTGCGCACCGTTCATCGGCAGTATCATCCCAGAAGCTGAAAGTGCACACTCAACCCGCGTCGCGAGGCGCGTGCGCAGGCCAAATGCTCCTCGTCATAGACAATTACGATTCGTTCACCTACAACCTCGTGCAGTACTTCGGCGAGCTCGGTGCCGAACCGCTCGTCAAGCGCAACGATGCGTTGACGGTGGAAGACGTCGCCCGCCTTCGGCCGAGGGCAATCGTCCTGTCGCCAGGGCCCTGCACCCCCGCCGAGGCGGGAGTCACCATTCCAATCGTCAGGCGGTGGGGCGGGATCATCCCCATTCTCGGGGTCTGCCTCGGGCACCAGGCGATCGGCGCAGCGTACGGCGGGCGCGTCGTGCGCGCCGGCCGCGTGATGCACGGCAAGGTCTCGCGGATCGAACACGACGGTACGGAGTTGTTCGCGAACGTTCCCTCGCCAGTAACCGTGATGCGCTATCATTCGCTGCTGGTCGAGCGGGCCACGCTCCCGCCCACCTTACGCGTGAGCGCGGTAGCGATCGATGACCAGGAAGAGATCCACGCCCTTCGTCATTCGACGCTGCCGATCTGGGGTGTCCAGTTTCATCCGGAGAGTGTCTTGACCGACCACGGGCGGCTCATGCTGGAGAACTTTCTCTCATTGGCTGCAGCGTGAGGGAGGTTCTGGCGTTCGCGGCGGTGGCGATGCTGGCGGCACCGATCATCGACGCACAGGAAGTGCGGATCCGGCGTGCAGGTCCCGGCCGGGCCGGCTCGCTCGCCCGGGAGACGCTGGCCGCCCCGCATGATGTCCTCGCGGCAGACACGGGCCGAGTCCTCCTGCCGCGCGGCACCACCTCGCCCAGATCGGTACTGGTGCTGGGCGGCGACGCAGCGGTCGGTGCGCACGTCCAGGGGGACGTAGTCGTCGTAGGCGGCGATCTGTACATGCACCCCGGTGCGGTCATCGACGGTCGCGCGATTGCACTGGGCGGCTGCGTGTATTCGTCCTCACTCGCTACGGTTGCCGGCGGTACGGAATGTCTGCGCGATGTCTCCTTCGACGTCAGGCGCACACCGACCGGATTCGAAATCAGTTATGTGCCGCCGAGGAGCCAACCGGTCCCCGTGCTGGCGGTGCCGTTTCCAGGCGGCGTCAGGTTGCCGACATACACTCGGGTCGATGGGCTCGGCCTGCCGTGGGGGCCACGCGTAACCCTCGCCGACGGTGCAATCGAAATCGATCCGACCATTACCTATCGATCGGCTACCGGTGAGATCGACCCCCTCATAACCGTGCACGTAGGCGCCGGATCAGTCTGGTTCGCCAACGCGAACATTGGACGGGAGACACGCACCAACGACGGTTGGATTCGTCAGGACCAGCTGAACGCGGTGATCGCGCTGTTCACCGGGAGGGACGTGCGCAACTACTACCGTTCTCGGAACGCCGCCTTGCGTGCCGGCCGAATGTGGGAGCGCGGTGGCACACTCTGGAGCGCATGGCTGGGTGGACAGCTCGCTCGCGACGCGTCGACGCACGCCCGCGCACCCTGGAGTGCGTTCGATCGCCGGGACACGGTTGAAGGTATGGCACGTCCCAATCCGGCTATCGCGCGCGGCGACGTCCGATCAGCGCTCGCCGGCGCTGGAGTCGAGTGGCTGCGCGATGGTGTGGATATCCGGGCCACCGTCGAAACGGAAATGGTACTCGACGCGCCCGGCGATTCGCGGTTTGTGCAGTCGACCGGCCATTCGACAGTGACCTTTCCGACCTTTGGTTCGCAGACCTTCGCGTTGGATGTGCATGCCGTGCTGACCGCCGGTGACCGCGCCGTGCCCCAGCGGTTTGCCTATCTGGGAGGCTCGGGTACGCTTACCACTCGGGATCTGCTCTCCATGGGGGGCGATCAGCTAGTCTTCGTCGAGTCGAGTTACGCTTTCCCCATAGAACGGTATCGCGTCCCGTTTCTCGGCCCCCCCACCATTTCGCTCCGACACATGATGGGGTCGGCCGGAGTAGACTCTCTCCCCGATCTCGTACAGAACCTCGGTTTGCGCCTGGCACTAACGCCCTTCCGGGTGGACTTCATGCACGATCCCGCGTCGGGGGACAGCGAGATCAGTTTCGGCGTCACCTTCGGGCGGTAGGCTTCCGCTCCCTTTGCGGAACGAGGCGCGCGATTTATATTTTTGGCGTGAATTTTGCGTCCGCCCCCGCGCTTTTTGCCGCGACTTGCCGATCCTTGCGGTGATTCCGGCCCGCCTCGGAGCCACGCGGCTCCCGCGGAAACCGCTCCGATTGCTCGGCGGCGCTCCGCTGATCGCGCAGGTCTGGCGAAGGGTGGTGGCGCTCGACGCAATAGATCGCTGTGTAGTCGCGACGGACAGCGTGGAGGTGCGCGATGCGCTGGCTGGCGAGGGCGCGGAATGCGAGATGACCGCCGCCGGACACCGCTCGGGTACGGACCGGGTTGCCGAGGTCGTCGCGCGTGAAGCTTATCGCAAATACGACATCGTGCTCAATGTCCAGGGTGATGAGCCTTTCATAGAGGAAGCTGCGGTGCGCGGAGCGGCGGAGATTGTGACTAGTGGCCGGTTCGAGCTAGGCACCGCAAGCGCGCCGGCCAGCGCGCAGATCCTGCTCACGCCGGGAGTGGTCAAGGTCGTGACGGCAGACGACGGCCGGGCACTTTATTTTTCGCGGGCACCGATTCCGTTCCTGAGAGATGAGGCGGATGCGGCGCTGCAAGCCACCGTCGTGCGGCAGCACGTTGGGGTGTACGCCTATCGCCGCGAGGCGCTGGCGCGGTGGGTCGCGCTGCCGGAGCACCAACTGGAGCGCATTGAGCGGCTCGAACAGCTGCGGCCGATTGCCGCCGGAATGCACATGGGAGTGGCCGCCACGGCCGATGCCGCTCCCTCGGGAGTGGACACGGAGGAGGATCTCGCGCAGGCCAATGCGCATTGGAACGCCTTCATTTCGAGACGAGGATAATGCAGACGAGCCCTTCGCAGCAGACGACCAAGTACATCTTCGTGACAGGCGGCGTCGTTTCGTCTCTGGGCAAGGGGATCGCCGCCGCGTCGCTCGGACGACTGCTCGTGGAGCGCGGACTGCGTGTCACGATGATGAAGTTCGATCCGTACATCAACGTTGATCCGGGCACCATGTCGCCGTTCCAGCACGGCGAGGTGTTCGTCACCGATGATGGCGCCGAAACCGACCTCGACCTCGGTCATTACGAGCGCTTCATCGATCGGTCGCTATCGCAGGCGAATAATGTCACGACCGGGCGCATCTACCTGAACGTCATCACGAAGGAACGCCGCGGCGAGTATCTCGGATCGACTGTCCAGGTGATTCCGCACATCACCGACGAGATCAAAGGCGCGATGCGGCGGTTGGGGCCGGAGAACGACGTGGTGATCGTCGAGATCGGCGGAACGGTCGGCGACATCGAATCACAGCCGTTTCTGGAAGCCATTCGCCAGTTCCGCCACGACCTCGGACGTGACAACGCGCTGTTCATACACCTGACGCTGGTGCCATACATATCGGCCGCCGGCGAGGTGAAGACCAAACCGACGCAGCACTCCGTGCGCGAGCTGATGGAGATCGGAATCCAGCCCGATTTCCTCATCTGCCGCACCGAGCGCCCGCTGACCGAGGAGACGAAGCGCAAGATCGCCCTCTTCTGTAACGTGGAGTTCGGTGCGGTGATCGAGAGCCGCGATGTTCCCACGATCTACCAGATTCCACTCTCGTTTCACGAGCAGGGGCTGGACGCTCGTGTGGTTCAGCGGTTGCAATTGAGCGGCGCCAAGGAACCCGATCTGACGAACTGGCGGCGGCTCGTGTCGCGGATCACCGATCCGTCCGCGCGCGTTCGCATCGCCGTCGTCGGCAAGTACACGTCGCTCGTCGACAGCTACAAGAGCGTTCAGGAAGCGCTGATCCACGGGGGCATCGGCAACGATGCCGCGGTCGACATCGACTGGATGCTCAGCGACCTGTTCACCTCTCGGGAGCGGGCGGGTGAGATCCTTCGCGACTACGACGGCTTGTTGGTGCCCGGCGGCTTCGGTGTTCGCGGCGTGGAAGGAATGGTCGAGGCGATTCGCTGGGCGCGGGAAAACGGTTTGCCGTTCTTCGGCATCTGTCTGGGAATGCAGGCGGCGGCGATCGAGTTCGCTCGCAACGTCTTGAAGCTCGATGACAGCCACTCCAGCGAGTTCGCGCCGGAATGCGAGCATCCGGTGATCGCGCTGATGGAATCGCAGCAGCACGTTACCGACATGGGCGGTACGATGCGGTTAGGCGCGTATCCCTGCCGTCTGCGGCCGGGCTCGATGGCCGCCGAAATGTACGGCGTGCCGGAGATCAGTGAGCGCCATCGGCACCGCTACGAGTTCGCCAACGCCTATCGGGACCAGTTCACCGCCCACGGTATGCGGTTGTGCGGCATCTCGCCGGACGGAGCGCTGGTCGAGATCATCGAGATGGCCAATCATCCGTGGTTCGTCGGATGCCAGTTTCATCCCGAGCTGAGATCGCGCCCTACACGTCCCCATCCTTTGTTCGCCGGATTCGTCGGTGCCGCCCTCAAGGTGCGCAACGCCCGCGGGTTGATGTCGCTACAGCTCACCGGCGATCCGGTGCACGCCACCGGATGACGCCTTCAAACGCCTTTCCGCGCGATGCGTTTTTTCTCATCGCAGGACCGTGTGTGATCGAGGACGACGCGCTCAATCTTCGCGTCGCCGAGCATCTCGCGCGCGTGGCGGAGCGCATCCCCGGTGGCGTGATCTTCAAAGCGAGCTTCGACAAGGCCAACCGCTCGAACCATGGGGCGGCGCGTGGTCCAGGGTTGGACGAAGGACTCGCGGCGCTCGATCGTGTTCGTCAGGCGTCGGGACTTCCGATTCTCACCGACGTGCACCATCCTGAACAGTGTTCGGCTGCCGCACAGGTCGCCGATGTACTGCAGATCCCGGCGTTCCTCTGTCGCCAAACCGATCTCCTCGTCGCGGCCGGGGCGACCGGACGGCCGGTGAACGTCAAGAAGGGACAATGGATGCACCCGGAGGGGATGCGGGGTGCCGTGGACAAGGTGAGGTCGGGCATCGGGCATCGGGAATCGGGAATCGATGGGCCGCCCGGGACCAAGGGGGCATCACGACCGATTCCCGATTCCCGATTCCCGATTCCCGACGTCGCCGTCACCGAGCGCGGCACCTTCCTTGGTTATGGCGACCTCGTCGTCGACATGCGGTCGTTCGTTAGAATGCGCGACGCATGCGATTCGGCGGTCATCTTCGACGCTACGCACAGCGTGCAGCGGCCGGGCAGGGGAGAGGGGGGTGCCAGCGGTGGTGCGCGCGAATTCATCCCTCCGCTCACGCTAGGCGCGATCGCGGCGGGGGCCGACGGGTTGTTCATCGAAACACATCCACACCCGGACCGTGCGCCCAGCGACGGCCCCAACATGCTGCCGCTTGATGAGCTCGACACGCTGCTCGAGCGCTCCCTGGCTGTTTGGGGGGCACGCCAATGACGCTCGACCGCGCGCTGGCCCAACGCATTCGGCTCGTGGGACTCGACGTGGACGGCGTTCTCACCGATGGCGGACTTTACATCGGTGATGCCGGAGGAACGCCGGTCGAGCTCAAGCGTTATGACATTCAGGACGGACTCGGCGTGCATTTCCTCCGCGCCGCCGGCATCCGCGTCGTGATATTCACGGGACGGGAATCGGAGAGCGTGCGCATTCGGGGCGAAGAGATGGAGTGCGATGCGATAGTGCAGGACCGCAACGCGCGCAAGTTGCCTGCCTTTCTCGAAATGCTCGACGAGCTGGCGATCGCGCCTGGCGAATGCGCCTTCATCGGCGATGACTTTCCAGATATGGGCGTGCTGCGAATCGTGGGGCTCCCGGTCGCCGTGGCCAATGCGGTGCCGGAGGTGCGCGCCGCCTGTCTGCTGCAGCTCGAGCGTTCCGGCGGCTGTGGCGCGGTTCGCGAATTCGCCGAAGGGCTGCTCCGCGCACGCGGTGAGTGGAACACCGTCGCCGAACAGTATGTCGCCGAACGCAGCGCGGTCGAAGGCGAGGTGGGCGCGTGACGAGCGCGCTCCTAGAGCGAGGGCGGCGCGTGCTGCAACTCGAGCAGGAGGCACTTCTCGAAGTCGAGCGCCGGCTCGATGAGTCGTTCGCTGACGCAGTGGCGACGCTGGCCGCATGCCGTGGGCGCGTCATCGTATCCGGTGTCGGCAAATCGGGGATCATCGGTCACAAGATCGCCGCGACGCTCACCTCGACAGGCACCCCCGCGACGTTCCTGCATCCGGTCGAGAGCCTTCACGGAGATCTCGGAATCGTTGGGCCGAGCGACGTGGCGATTCTGTTGTCGAAGAGCGGAGAGACCGGCGAGCTCTTCCCACTCCTTCAGGAGCTCAAGCGACTCGGTGTTCCGATCATCGCGATCTCCGGCGCGCGCGATTCGACGCTCGCTCGGCTGGCGGACCACGCACTCGATGCCTGGGTGCGCGAGGAAGCCTGTCCGCACGATCTCGCTCCCACCACGAGCACCACCGCCATGCTCGCGCTCGGCGATGCGCTCGCCGTCACGCTACTCGAGGAGAAGGGATTCAAGCGCGAAGACTTTGCCCGGCTTCATCCGGGTGGCTCGCTAGGCCGCCGGCTGCTGCTCATTCAGGAGGTAATGGTTACCGACGATCTCCCGATGATTTCTCCCTCGTCCACGATGCGCGATGCAATCATGCCGATCGCCGAGCGGCGCGGAACGGTAGCCATCGTGGACGATGAGCGGCGGGTGCTGGGCGTCGTGACGGCCGGCGACCTCAGCCGCCTGATGGAACGCGACGAGGGCTTCCAACGGGTTCCCGTCGTGGAGGTGATGGTGCGGACCCCCAAGGTGGCTCACGCCGGCGACCTTGCGAGTGCGGCAGTGTATCAGATGGAACTTCACGGGATAATGGCGATGCCCGTGCTCGACGAGAAGGAGCGGATGATCGGCATGGTGCATCTACACGACCTCATGCGCGCGAGGGTCGTATGAATGGAGGCGTTCCCCTGGTGGCTGCCTTGATGGCGGTGCTCGTTGGCACCGGCGCGTGCAGCGAGCGCAGCACGCCCCCCGTGGCGTCCGAAGAGAATGCTCTGGTTGATTCGGCCGACCAGGTGATGTTCGGCATCCACACGATTCTCACCGATCGGGGAGTGCGTCAGGCGGTCCTGCGGGCCGATACCGGGCTGTTCTTCGATGAAGGCACGCGAATCGAGCTGCGTGGCGTGCATCTGACTTTTTTCACGCCGGAGGGCGTGGAGAACTCGGTGCTCACCGCGCGTGAAGGCACGTTCAATACACGGCAGAACAGGACCGAGGCACGCGGCAACGTCGTGGTCATCAGCGAGCAACAAAACCGGCGCCTCACGACGGAACAGCTCCGCTACGACCAGAACACCAACATCATCTCCAGCGACAGCGCGTTCGTTCTTACGGAGCCGGCGAACCGCCTGGCGGGCGTGGGTTTCACCTCGGACCCCGAAATGCGCAACGTGCGGGTGGCGCAGGTCAGGGGCGGCTCGGGTGAGATCATCATTCCGGAGGGGCAGTGATTCCGCGCGCGCTAGGCATCGCTCTGCTGGTGATGGTCCCGGCCCTGGCTGCGGCGCAGGCTCGCGGTGCGCCGGGAGGCCCGTGTGCCTTTCGCTTCTTTCCACGCTACGCTACGGCTCCACGGTTGAACGTGACGACGCTGCCCTCGGGCGCGAGGCACATCTTCCTCGGGGGAGGCGTCCGCGCCGTCTGCGACGCGCAGAACATTACCGTGGTCGCCGACAGCCTGGAGTCGTACGAAGATTCGCGGATTACGAACCTCATCGGCAATGTCCACTACACCGAGCCGCGCCTGACGCTGGATGCGCAGCGCCTCACCTACTGGGAGAACGAGGAGCGGCTGCGCGCCGAAGTCGACGTCGACGCGACACTTCCCTCGGGAACGAACCTGACGGGTCCGGTTGTCGAGTACTTCCGGGTCGCCCGCGGCATTCGGCCACGTTCGCGAATGGTTGCGCCTCAGCGCCCGACGATCCGCATCGTTGAGCGGGACGGCGCCGGCCAGACATCGGAGCCCATAATCGTCGTTGCCAACCGAGTAGTGATGGAGGCGGACAGCCTCGTCTACGCCGCCGGCAATGTGGTGCTGACTCGTCCGGACATGGTGGCGCGTGGAGATTCAGCGCTCGTCGACAATGGCACCGAATTCGCCCGGCTCATGCGCCAGCCAGTGGTCGAAGGGAAGGGGGAGCGGCCGTTCACCCTCACCGGACGCATTATCGATGTGTTCGCCCGAGACCGGAAGCTCGAACGCGCGATCTCGATGGGTGAAGCGACGGCCCTGAGCGACAGCACCACGATAGCCGCCGACACTCTCGACTTTCGACTCGTCGATGCCCAGCTCGAACGCGCCTTTGCCTGGGGCCCGACACGCGCCCGTGTAACCTCCCCTACGTACGACGTGCTTGCCGATTCGCTCGATGTGCGAATGCCGAATCAGCGCGTGGAGCGCGTGTATGCCGTTGGCGAGGCGTTCATCGAGAGTGACCCGGACGACACGCGCTTCCGCTCCGAGGAGCGCGACTGGCTGCGTGGGGACACGATCATCGCCGAGTTCGATACCACTCAGGCGGCGCAGGACGACTCGGCAGGCGTGGCGATAAAGCTGCTCAACGCCATCGGCAATGCGCGATCGTTCTTTCAACTGGTGCCGCGCGATACGACTGTCGGGCGTCCGGCGATCAACTACGTGACGGGACGGACGATCACGGTCGACTTCGCCAATCGTGAGGTTCAGCGAGTCTCCGTCCTCGATCAGGCGTCAGGCGTCTACCTCGAGCCAAACGAGAGAGCGGCAGCCACGCCTGCCGCCCGGCCGCAGACTACCACTCCGGTGCCCGCGTCCCGCCCTCCCGGAGGTACGCCGTGAGCGGAGCCGGAGACCTGCCGCTCGGGCTGAGCCAGCTGATCGATCGCCTTTCGCAGGGCGACCGCTCGACCGCGCTCGGCCTCGAGGCGCTGGTGCTTTCCGCTCGTCCGGATGGACGCGCCGTGTTCAACGACGTCGCAATCCGCTATCGCGACGACTATCTGGAACTGATGCGAGGCGAGGGGCGTGATGTCGATCGCGAGGCTGGTCGCCTCAGCCTGGATGAAGTTCGCGCCCACCTGGCCACTTCGGTCATGCCGCGCCTGGCCGCCGATGGGGTGATCGTGCTGCCGCCGCAGGGGATTGCTGCCCCTGATGCAACGATCACGATCACCGAGCGGTACTGGGCCGAGATGGCGCAGTATCGCAGCGAGCTCGCCGAGGTGCTCCGGCAGACGAGCGAGCACCCGGTTGCGGTCCGTCCACCGGCGCCACGGCACGCTGGGCGCCAGAGCGTGCTCTCGGCGCAGGGGCTCGTCAAGACGTACCGCCGCCGCCGTGTGGTCAACGATGTGGCGCTGCGCCTTCAACAGGGGGAGATCGTCGGTCTGCTCGGACCTAACGGTGCAGGGAAGACAACGACGTTCTACATGATCGTCGGATTGATCCAGCCACAGGCCGGTACGATCCGCCTCGATGGCAGCGACATAACCGGCGTGCCAATGTACCAGCGCGCGCGGAGGGGTATCGGTTATCTCTCCCAGGAACCGTCGATCTTCCGGAAGCTGACGGTCGAGCAGAACATTCTCGCCATTCTCGAGACAATGGACCTGTCGCGAGAGCAGCGGCGCCAGCGGCTCGAGAAACTTCTCGATGAGTTGAGCATCAAGCACCTGCGCACCAGCCGCGCATTCGCCCTCTCCGGTGGCGAGCGCCGCCGGCTGGAGATCACGCGCGCCCTCGTTACACAACCCAAGTTCATGATGCTCGATGAGCCGTTCGCCGGCGTGGATCCCATCGCCGTGCACGACATTCAGTCGATCGTCGCCGGACTGCGCCACAGAGGCATCGGCGTTCTGATCAGTGACCATAACGTCGAGCAGACGCTCGACATCGTCGATCGCGCGTACATCATGTTCGACGGCCAGGTCAAGGTTTCTGGTACCGTACGCGAGCTCGTCTTTGATGACACCGTAGCGAAGATCTACCTTGGCCCGACCCTCACCGCACGACTGCGGTCACGGTTCGCGGCGACGGAGAACGGAGGAATGGCCGTATGAAAGCCGGAATGCATCAATCCACGTCGCTGCGGCAGGAGCTGAAGATCAATCCACGCCTCTACCAGGCAATGGATCTCCTGTATATGCCGCTGCTCGACCTGCAACAGCACCTGAAGCAGGAGCTGCTCAACAATCCCTTTCTCGATATGGTCGAAGACGAGGAAGAGGATGAGGAGGAGAGCCCGGCGGAGCAGACCGAGACGCAGGAGGAAGAGAAGCCAAGCGCCGCTGACGAGATCGATTGGGAGGAAATTCTCCTGAACGGCTTCGACGCCGGCGGGGGGCGCGAAGAGCACGAGGAGAAGGAGTACTACGAGCCGGTGACTGTCGCCTCACGCGACCTCTCCGACCACCTGTGGGATCAGGTCAAGCTGCTCAACCTCAGCGACCGGCAGCTGCTGTTGGCCGAGGAGTTCATCGGCAACATCAACGACGAAGGATATCTGATGCCGCCGCGCGCAGCCGAGGTCGGTTTGAGCCAGTCCGGGGTGCTGCAGGTAATCCTGGACGGCATCAACGACGTCATCCAGAAAGCCGCTGAAGAGGCGGATCGCGATGCCGACAACGCGCTGTTCACCATGGACGATGCGGAGGCGATGCTCCGGACCGTCCAGATACTCGATCCGCCGGGCGTCGGCGCGCGTGATCTGCGCGAGTGCCTCATGCTGCAACTCCGCGAGGCAGGCCTGGAGCAGTCGGTTCCGTTTCGGCTCATCCGCGATTGCTTCGAGGAGCTCATCAATCATCGGTGGAGCGAGATCTCCAAACGATTCGGCATCAGCCCGAGCGATGTCCAAAAGGCGGCCGACGAGATCGCCAAGCTGGATCCCAAGCCCGGACTGATGTACAGCAGCGCCGGTGACAACTACATCATTCCCGATCTGGTCGTCGACAAGATCGACGCCGTCTACCATGTATTTCTGAACGACGCCAATCTGCCGCGCCTCAAGCTCAGCCGCGCCTATCAGGAGATTGCCCGCGACAAGAAGAAGTTCGATGGCGAGAACAAGGAGTTCATCTCGAGCAAGCTCAACTCGGCCAACTGGATGATTCAGGCGATCGAGCAGCGTCGGCAGACAATGCTCAAGGTGATGAACTTCATCGTCGACCGTCAGCGCGAGTTCTTCGAGCGTGGCGTACAGTTCCTCAAGCCACTCACCCTTCGGGAGGTGGCCGAGGTCATCAACATGCACGAGTCGACGGTCAGCCGTGTCACCAACGAGAAATACGTGCAGACGCCGCGTGGTGTGCTTCCGCTCAAGTTCTTTTTCTCGTCAGGATTGAGTACCACCGGAGGCGATGACGTTTCCGCGCGCGGAATCAAGGCGCAGATCGAGAAGCTCGTCGCCGACGAGGATCCGAAGAACCCGCTCACCGATCAGGCGATCGTCAACATCCTCAAGCAGAGCGGTGTGCAGATCGCCCGTCGTACGGTCGCCAAGTATCGCGACCAGCTCGGCGTTCTCTCTGCCCGGATGCGCAAGCGCGTATGACGCTGGTGGCCTCCGGCACGAGCGCACTGACGGCGGCGTCGGCGCGACCGGTGCGTCCGACCGGACGCGGCACCGTTGCGGCCGCGTCCCGCGTCGACGTCAGCGTGCTCGTGCCGGCCAAGGACGAAGCGGAGAATCTGCCGCTGTTCATCGAGCAGGCAGCCGCCGCGCTGGCGGGGCAGGAAGCGCGTTACGAAGTAATTGTAATCGATGACGGCTCGCGTGACGGCACGGCGGCAATCCTCGAGCAGCTCGCCGCCGAGCACTCGTGGCTGCGCCCGGTGCACCACCGCGTGCAGCGCGGAATCGCCGACGCGCTGCGCACCGGATACCTTCACGCGCGCGGCGACATCCTGGTATTCTATCCGGCCGACCTGCAGTTCAAGCCCGAGGACATTCCACGCCTAACGGCTCCGATCCTCGCCGGCAAAGCGGACATGGTCACCGGCTTCAAGCAGGGAAAGTACGAGAAGCAGTTCGTCTCGTCCGTCTACAACCGTCTCAGCCGCGCCCTGTTCGATCTGCCGGTGAAGGACCTCAATTCGGTCAAGGCGTACAGCCGGGCGATAATGGATGCGCTTCCGATCAGGCCGGACTGGCACCGGTACATGATCGCCATTGCCGTGGCCGAGGGGTTCACGGTGACCGAAATCCCGCTGCCGCTCTACCCGAGGCATGCCGGACGGTCCAAGTTCGGGATCGGACGCATTCCGGTCGGCGTCCTGGATATGCTGTCGGTGTGGTTCGAGCTTCGCTTTGGAAGAAAGCCATTGCTGCTGTTCGGACTCCTCGGGGCAGGCCTGATGATGCTGGCGTTTCTAACGGGTCTCGTCGCGGTCGGCGTGCGGTTCATCGCCGGCGTAGGTTTCCGGCCGCTTCTCGATCTCGTAATAATCTCCTTCATCACCGGCGTGGTACTGTTCGTCGGCGGCATCCTCGGCGAAATGATCGCGGTCCAGCGCGCGGAGCTGCGCGAGCTGCGCCGGCGGCTGGATGACCTTCACTCCACCACCGCTGACGACTCCGGCGGATGAACCGCTGCGCGTCCTCTTCGTCGCGCACTCGTTTCCGCGGCACGAGGACGACGGGGCAGGGGGCTTCATACTTCGACTCGCCGTGGCGCTGGCCGATCGCGGAGTCACGGTGCACGCGTTGGCGCCCTCGGCTCCGGGGCTCGACTCCGCTGCGTCACTGAACGGCATTGCTGTTACGCGCTTTCGCTATGCGCCCGCCGCGTGGGAAACGCTGGCGTACACGGGCTCGATGATCGATGAGACGCGCCGCTTCGGCGGCCTGACGATGCTTTCGTTCATCCTGTCCGCACGACGAGCGATAGCCCGCGCGGCACGCGAGCACGGTTCCCAAATCGTCCACGCGCACTGGTGGTTCCCGAGCGGGCTCGCTGCGGCGAGTGGCAGTCCCGTTCCCCTGGTCACCACGATGCACGGCACCGATGTCCGTGTGGCCCGCGCGTCGAGCGCTGCCCGTCGTGCCTTGCGATGGGTCCTGCGCCGCAGCTCATCGGCCACTACGGTCTCGAGCTGGCTGGCGACCGAGGTGGTGAGAATGGCGCCGGGCGCATCGCCGGTAGTCGCGCCGATGCCCGCCGCTACCGAACTGTTCTCGCCCCTCGGCCCGCGTGACGCCGATCTGCTCCTGTTCGTGGGCCGGTTCAACGCGCAAAAGGGCGCCCGCCATCTGCTCGACGCCGTGGCCCGCATGCGGGAGGGTGTCAGGCTCCGCTTGATCGGCGACGGACCGGACGGCGATGCGCTACACCGTCAGGCAGAGACGCTTGGAATATCCGGCAAGCTCGAATGGCTGCCGCCGCAGCCGCAACGAGAATTATCCCACCACTATCGTCAGGCAGGCGTCGTCGTAGTACCGTCAATCGAGGAAGGACTGGGAATGGTCGCCGTCGAGGCGCAGCTGTGCGAGGCTCCGGTCGTCGCCTCCGCGTCCGGAGGGCTGCGCGACGTGATCGACGACGGGCGTACTGGAGTGCTCGTGCCGCCCTCGGAGCCGGAACCCCTGGCCCGCGCGCTCGACTCGCTGCTGGCCGAGCCGGCACGGGCGGCGGCACTTGGCCAGGCGGGGCGGCGTGCGGCGCTGGCTGTCTTCGCGCCGGATGCGGTCGCGGCCCGCTACGCGGAGATTTATACTCGGGCGATCAATGCGCGCTAGGCGGCAGTTCGTGTGGGGCGCGCAGGTAGTGCTCGCGGTGGCGGTAGTCTGGTTCGCCGTCGACCGACTGCGGGGGCAATGGGGCGACGTCGCCGCCACGGCGGCGAGTCTCGATCCCCGATGGACCATCATCACCGCGTCAGCGGTAGTCGTACTACTCACCTACGCGCTGCTCATTCAGACATGGCGTGTCGTCGTCAGCGGATGGGGTGAGCGCCTGACTTACGCCGATGCAGCGCGGATATGGACCGTCTCCAACCTGGGCCGTTATCTGCCGGGGAAGGTGTGGCAGCTCGGAGCGATGGCGTACCTGGCTCAGCAGCGCGGCGTATCCGGGGTGGTCGCGGCAGGATCCGCCCTGGTGGTGACCGTGATCAATCTCATTGCCGGTTTCGTCGTCGCAGCCATCACTGGCGCCGATCTCCTCGGGTTCCCACCAATCGGGGTCGCCCTCATTGCCGCTGCAGCCGCGG
>DATKDD010000309.1:0-6028 GCA_035512875.1 Gemmatimonadaceae bacterium
CCTCGCGCTCGGCGCGGCGCGCCACCAACCGTCGCAACGCCACCAGCGCGACTGCGCTCGTAAGGATTATCTGTGGAAGCACGGCATGCGGCAGGAGACGGATGAACCCCGCGTGACCCACCACAACTTATGGGCCGACACTCCGTAAGGCGAAGAGGGGCGGTTCCCGCCGTTCGCCGCGCCCGGGGCCCATCAATTCACGCGGGAATCGCGCGTATCCGTATCGTTGGTGTCGCCGATGACCCGTCCCTCCACACGCAGCCGCTCGGCGAGTCGCCGCGGATCGATCACCACCAGGCCGTTTCCCTCGCGTTCCACCAGCCCTTCGGCGCTCAAGCGCCCGAGCACGAGGGAGATACTTTCGCGGGTCGCGCCTACGAGTTCTCCGAGCAGCCGGCGGGAGATCGCGGGCCTATCGACCGCCGGTGCGCCATTGGCAACTGTCGATAGGCGGACGAGCGCCGCGATCAAGCGCTGCTCGACGGTGAGCGTCGCATGCTCTCCATATTTTTCGAGGAGCGTCGTCCGCTCGGCCATCACCTGCCTGACGAGAGCCAACGCCGCCGACGGCGCCTCTCGCAGCAGGGCCGAGAACTGCGCGCTGCTCAGATGAAGAGTCTCGCTCTCCCCCTCGGAGCGGGCGGCGCTGGCGTAGCGCGCGTTCGGCTGGAGCCCTTCTCCGCCGAACGTCTCACCCGCCGTGGCAACCCACGGAACGAAGCTGCGCGCCGATCCGAGCGGATTGCGCAGCACGATCTGGCCGGAGCGCACGACGAAAATCCCATCGGCGGCGGCGAGGCGCTCGTACACTGTAAAACCTGCAGGCCACCGGGTAGTTGCCCCGTAGGGCACCAGTCCCTCGAGCTCCTCGTCCTTCAGTCGTGGATTCGGTTTCAGCTGCACGGCGAGCACATCACACCTTCCGCAAACGGTACGACCGACGACGGCGAACTGCTCCTCGGTGCAGCGTCGCGGACGGGAGCGCGGATGATACACCTGTTGCAATCGTTGGGCCGCACTGGACAGCACGCCGTTGCCCTGTCAAGCTTCAACTGCACCTGACAGCCGCGAACGTGCCCTTTCCCGAAAATTCGGCCGCCATTTCTTACGAAATTCCAGCGATTGCGGTCCTGGGACCCGACGCTGTAATTGCCGCCGCGCCGGCCACCCAGGCTCAATTGATCGCCGCCTGCGGCGACCTGGGGTTCGATGCGGTGGTACCGGGGTCGTGGGGCGACGAGTTGATCGCCGAAGCGACCCTTCGCCACCTGGGCCCGCGCAGCCGGGAGTCGGTGGTGCTCTGTGCCTGCCCCTCCACCCACGCGGCGGCGAACGGCGATTCGCGCCTCACGCGGCACGTCCTGTCACTGGTATCTCCAGGGGTGGCCGCCGCGCGCTATCTTCGCATGCTTTACGCGCCAACGAGGGTGCGAATCACCTACGTCGGCGACTGCGCCGGAACGGCCGACGGCGAGCTCGATCAAATCTGGACGGTCGCGACGCTGCTGGAGGCACTGACCAATGCCGGCAAGGACCCCGGCACCATGCCTGACGATGCGGCGCCCGGACACCGGCGCTATCTTTCGCTGCCCGGCGGGGCGCCCCACCCGGCCGCACTACGACAGGCAGTCCGGCACGAGCTGGTGGTGTTCAGCGGCGAGGACAGCCTGGATCGAGCGTCGGCGCACCTGGAGCGCGGAAGCGTGTCCCTCATTGACCTCGCGCCAGCGACCGAGTGCGGTTGCGCCGGCGGTCCCGCCCGCAGCGACATCTCTTCGCGCGCGCTACTGGCAACGCTCGAACCACCACGGGCAACTGGCGACGTGCTGTCGCCGACGATCCGCCCTGATCTCACCACGGAAGTCACACGAACTACTTCGCGCTACAACGTTCCGCCAATCGTACAGTCGCACGGCAGCGAGCGCGAAGTGCAGTTACCGGCGGTGGCGTTCGGCGCGCCGTTCGCAACGCCGGTTCCGCCATCACCTCGCCGACGGGCGCGCATCTCAGGCGTAATGCGCGCAATCGGAGGACCGGCCCCCGCCACCCGCACCGGCGAAGGGCTGACGCTGCCGCGCGCATATCTGAGTCATCGCTCCCGGCGTGCCGATGATGCGGCACACCCTTCGCCGCCGGGCGGCATGGCCGAAGAGCACGGCGTCGCCCTGGGATCGGCGCCGCTTGCCGACGCGTCCCCACCGCGCCGTTCGTCAGGCGCGAGTCTTGTCGTCCGTTTGCCGTACGTGGAGCCCTATCGGGTGCCTCCGCCGCCATCCCGCGCGGCATCCATACGGCACATCGCATACTTCGTCATCGCCGTGGCGATGCTCATTACTTTGATCCTCGCTACGGCCGGCTAGGAGTTACGGGGTGGTGTCGGGCCGGGTAAGCGGTGGCACCGTGCGCACAGGTCGGCGCTCGGGACGCTTGAATTCCGTATCCGCCGGCGTCTCCGCCTGTCGATTGCCCGTTTGTCGCGGGGTGGTCTCGGGCGGCAACGGTAGGTTCTGGTCGCGGTCACTCATCTCCGGCGGAATGTCGTCCGTCGCCGCCGACTCGCTGCCTTTCGGCGTCCCGCCGGAGTCATCTCCACGACCACACGCCAACGCCATGGTTACCGCGATCAGTGCGTTCCATCGCATGCAGGCCTCCTGATAGCCCGAAGCCGGGTAACGAAACCGGCGAGTCAGTCTTCACACCGCTCCAACGCCTCTTCGGCTGCGCTCCGCAGCAGTTCTTCACGGTCGGCGCCACCCGGTATCGTCTCCGCCAGGCGCGCAAACTGGCGCACCATCTCTTCAGCGAGGAACGGGCCGGGGTCCCGCACACCGAGCGCCCGGAGCTCGCAATCGGCCAGTCGGCGCAGCAGCGTGCGCGTCGCGCTCGCAAGAGACTGAAGCGCCCTGGCATCGGGAGGAGGGACGGAGGGTTGCGGTACGTGCTTTCGCGGCGCCCTTGCCCTGACCGGTGCCAGCCTGACGACGAATGAGCCTGGAGTATGCTGGCGCACTCCCTCCACGATGTTCATCCGCTGCAACATCGACAGGCGCGTGACGACCGCGACTCGCACCGGCGACACGCCCCCGGCGCTTCCCTTTCCGCGGCCGGTAATCACCAGCACTTCCCCCGCTCGCTCCACCTGCTGCTGGCGGATCCATGCCTCCAGCCGCGTGGCCGCATCGTCAGGGGTGGGCAGCGAGTCGCGCAGGTTCAGCGTGCGTGCCGAGCCGTACCGCGCCTCGTCGTATGCGCGGTTCAGATCGCGCAGCCGATCGTGCGCAGCCATCACCACCGCCTAGCGGATCGCCGAGCGGAGCACCCGGCCATCCAGCCGCTCCAGCGGCGTGGTCGCGGTCACCCATGCCAGCGTCGGCGCCATGTCGACGACACGCGCGAACTCGTCGTACCTGCCGGCGCGGAATGGCCTGCCGTAGAAGATCACGGGTACGTGCGTGTCGTAGTCGTACGGCGAGCCATGCTGCGCGTACGTGGACGCCAGCGGCACCGCGTACTCAGCCGGCGTGATGACCGCCTCGGCGGGCATGTCCGGCGGCAGCATGTTCAGCCACCGGCGTGCAATGAAGTCCGACGCCGTGTCGGCGCGCGCCAGCTCGCTCAACCGGTCCACCCGCGCCACACCCGGGATGTCCCGAGCCATCGAGATGAACGCAGTTACGATCGAGTCGGCGTTCACTCCGGCGCGTGCGAGCGCCGGCCTATCGACTAATAGCACTCCGTCCTCGATCGTCACAGCGCCTTCTGGTACCCTCGCCGCCGGGAAGCCCGCCGCGAACGCCTGCAACCGGTCGCGCGAATCGTAATACACCGCCGCCCCCCGGCCTAACTGCTCGCGAACCTTCGGGTACGGGGCCACCCCGTGATCGGACGTCAGCGCAATGACCACGCGCGTCGAGTCTCTAAGCTGGAACAACGAGTCGAGGAATACGCCCACCATTCGGTCGAGCCGCAGAATGTGATCGTGCACCTCGCGCGAATCCGGGCCGAACGCGTGCCCCACCGCATCGGTTGCGGACAATGAAATCGCGAGAACGTCGGTCTGCGGGCCCTCTCCCAACTGCAACGCCTGCACTCCGTGGAGCGCGAATGCCATCGTCACCTCGTCCATCCACGGAAAGTTGGGCAGAAGTGCCGCGGCGCCGTCGAGCGTGGAAGACATTACGTGAGGAAAGATGACGTTCCCTCGCGCGCTCCCCTGCTCCAGACTGTCTGGCTCGGGATAGGCACTCTCATCGAGCAGCAGCGTCCACTCGCGGCCCGCGTAGGACTCAGGCAGCCTGCGTGCGTTGAACTGCTGAACCCAGGACGGCAGCGTATCGCGATACCACTTGCTCGTGGTGAACATCCCGTTCGAGGCGTACCAGTACACTTCCTGTGGATCGCGACCGATGGGAAAAATTGCCCCGCGGTCCTTCCGACTCACCGACAGCGCTCGTGACGTGGGATCCTTGATGCGCAGCCAATCGGTGAGCGTGGTGCCGCGAAAGCGAAACGGAGACGCGCCCGGACCGGGGGCTCCAATCAGCGGCGCCTGGGGATCTTGCACGCCCGCCGAATTACTCACGATCCCGGTGCTCGCTGGAAAGCGCCCACTCATCGTGGATGCGTGCCCCGGAGCCGTTTCGGTGTTGGCGTGGTCGTGGAAGGCGTTGGTGAACACGGCGCCGCCGCGATGCAGCCGCCCCAATCCGCCGGTCAGGGCGCCAAACCGTTCGAAGTACTCGGGAAGGAGCTGGTCGATGGTGATAAAAACCACCAACGTCGGCACATCGGCCGGCGCCGGCGGTAGCGGCTGTTGACCCTGCACCGCAGGCTGTGCGGACGCGCAGCTGGCGGCGATCAGGAGCGCAGCAGTCGAGGCTGCGGCTGGCAGCCGCGCTAAAAATGGTCTCGTGGTCATGCCTACCAATCTACTAGTTGCACATACCGCAACAGACGGCTTCGGTCACGAATGTATACTGAATGGTGCTTTTCACTCAGCCGGGCCTTCACTCGGCGGCCCCTTTCGGCAGTCGGTACCGAATGGTAAATGTCCCGTTCCCACTCGCCCGTACCGGAATCCGATGAACCGCGCTCTCCACCTCGCTCTCGCGGCGCTGATGTTCGGCAGCGCCGTGAACGCGCAGGATGTTCCGGAAGACCGAACCTCGCGATTTCGCGACCCGCGCGCGGCAAGCTACTGGTCGATCATTCCCGGTGGCGGCCATCTGTACTCGGGCGAGTACGAGAAAGGCATCGCGCTGCTTGGCGGGAGCATCGGGCTGCTCGCCGCCGGCCATTACGCCTCGCGCGAACAGTGCATGCTCTTCGACAACATCGATCCGACGACCAACACGCTGACGGTAGTTCGTGCCTGCGAGCGGCACCGCGGGTGGTTCGCGCTGTCGATCGCCGCGGCCTCCGGTTTGTGGCTGGCGGGCATTTTCGATGCCCCGGATAGCGCACACCGCGCGAATTTCCGCAACGGATGGACGCAACTCGTGCCGTTTGCGAGGGTGCGGATGGCGGTTATGCCGGAGCCGGGCGGCGCTGCGATCACCGCCCGAATACAGCTTCGCTAGCCGTGGTGCCCCTGCCAACGGCCGGCCACCCCGATGTCGTTAGAAGCGAGGATTTAGGGAAGGCGAAACGAGATGCCAAATCCCAGCACGGCCGGTGCGTCCTTGGTGAAGACCTTGCGAACTCCTGCATCGATCCCGAAACCCGCGTTGCCGAAAATGACTCCTAGCCCGGCAGACAGCATGAACTGCGCACCGCTCTCTGTTTCCTTCTCCGATTCCCCCATAAACTCCACCTTCTGCGACGACCGTCCGAACGCGAACCCTGGCACGACCACCGGGATGAGCGTCATCCCGCCCGACTTGGCCGAGATGGATAGGGGAAGCGATATGCCGCCGGAAACATTGGTCGAGGAGATGGAAGCGGATTCGCTGCCATCAGACACTTCGAGGTAGTCGCCGAAGCTCGCACCAGCGGCAGCTTCGATCCCGATCTGCAGTGCGGAGCCCGC
>DATKDD010000310.1:0-3877 GCA_035512875.1 Gemmatimonadaceae bacterium
TGGCGGAGCTTCGCTTCGCCGTCCGCTTCGACTTGCCCCGTGCCGCGGACTTGCTCCGCGATGATTTTTTCGCCGCCATTGATGTCTGCTCCTGTAGAGGAGGGTGGTTTAAACTACCAGATAGCAAGATTCGCGCACACAACCTGCGTGGAGTCGCCGGTGAGGGGCGTAACCCGCCCGGGTCACAGTCTCAAACGAGGGTGAAAAATGCGTAAAAATGCACTAATCTTTGGTCTGCTTCTCGGGGCGTGCGCGCCCGCGGCGAGCAACGGCAACGTGGATACGGGGGCGGCGACGGTCCAGGCGGAATCGGATCCTGACCTGACGCCGACGGGTGCGAGCGGGCTGCCCGCGGGCTATCTCGGTCGCACCGACAGGGCCAACACGACCATCACCGACGCTAAGTACGTGGTTGCCGGAAACAGCTGGGAGATCACTACCGGCCCCGCCCACATCGTGTATTCCCCCAGGGACGTGGCGACGGGCAGCTATACGGTGAGCTCGACGATCGAGCAGCTCGCCGCTCCGCGGCATCGGGAAGCGTTCGGCCTGATCTTCGGCGGGCAGAATCTCGATACGCCGGCGCAGAAGTACAGCTACTTCGTTGTGGCGGGTACGGGCGAGATGCTGGTCAAGCACCGGGACGGTGACGCGACGCGGGACCTGATCGCGTGGCACAAGACGCAGTGGGTGCCGGCCGCGGACTCGCTGGGGAGACAGGCCTATCGGCTCCAGGTGCGGGTCGCCGGCGACTCGGTGAAGTTCGTCGTCAACGACGTTGTTGCCGCGGCGCTCAGCAAGTCGGCGCTCAACCTGCAAACGGATGGAATCGCGGGCCTGCGGGTTAATCACAACCTCAGTCTGCGCGCAACGCCGGTGGTCGTACAAAAGTGACTAGTGGCTAGTGACTAGTGACTAGTAACCGCTCATCGGTCACTGACATGCCGAGCAGTTACTAGTCACCAGTCACTAGTCACCGCAGTACCGCTTCCAGCTGCTCCCTCAAATGAGCTGGACTCCTCATCCCAACCAGCGCCGCGGTCACTCGCGGGAGCGAGCGGACGAACGCCACCGCGCGCTGCGCGTCGGTCGTGAGATCCGGGAACGCTTCGGCGAGCTTGGCCGGTAGGCCGCTGGTGAGCTGACCCTGCATGAGCGGCGCGCTGGCGATCACCGTGACGCCCAGCTCGCTCGCCGCCTGCAGCAGCGGAACCACCCCGGTACGCACCGGTTGCGTCGGCACCCGAACCGCCTCCGGCATCGCGAGGCTTATCGGCAGCTGTACCACGCGAAAATGGTGGTCGGGGCCGCCGACCGTCTCCGCGATTTTGATCAGCTCGGCGAGCGAGAGGTGTGACTTGTCGCCCGGCGCGACCCTGAATCCGCTCCAGGTGGCGCAGCCATAGCAGCCGATGTTCCCGGCCGCGACTTCCTGCTCGAGCTGGGTGAACGCGGCCGCGATCGCGTCGGCGAAGGCGCTTCGCGACAGCGCATCGAGCTGCTGCTCGGGGTTGTGCAGGTAATAGATGTCGATCGTGGAGACGCCGAGGTTGCGCCGGCTGCGCAGCACCTGGTCGGCGAGGTAACGCGGCGCGATGCAGTGTCCTCCGGCGACTACCTGGTCGCGCGAGATGACTCCCTTATCGAAGTACTGCGCTTTGAGGTGCGCGTCGTAGTCCCGCCGCGTGGCGGGCGGCGCGCCGTCGAGCGGGATGTAGCCGGCCTTGGTGCACACCACGATCTCGTCGCGGGACTCGGCGCCCGAGGAGAGAAGCGCTCGCAGCGCTTTCCCGAGCGCGCGCTCGGACCGCTGGCAGCGGTAGTTGATCGCGCTGTCCAGCAGGTTGATCCCGGAGCGCGCGGCCTGCTGCGCCGCCGCGGCGTAATCGGCGTCGGTCTTGTCATCGCAGTCGCCGAGGTAGGTGCCGAGCCCGATGGACGATACGCTGAGCACGTCGGCGAGCGGGCGATAGAAATCTTCGGCGCGCGTGGGAGCATGGCGGCCGCGATAGCGCTCGGTGCCTTCCCGGGTGGCACACCCCGCGATCAGCTTGTCCGCTTTCCTCGGCGCTCGCACTCGCCCACGGTAGCGGGGGTGAAGTGACCAGGCAAGCAGTTCCCGCTTCGCGCCCCGGGCGGATACCAGACGCTTCGCCCTTCAGGTCGCAGCTACGTCAGACGACGTATTTGGACACCGCGTCGAAAGCTCCATCGTTGAATCGCGGACTGTGGGAAAACAATACCCTTCGATGGAGACCACGATGAAATCGGTGCTCGGCTTTCTCGCTTTGCTTCTGCTTTTCCCGGCAATCGCCGACTCCCAGGCAGCCGGGCTCACCGCGGGCGCGCGCGTTCGCGTGACGGCGCCGCGCGACGATCTCAATAAGTACGTCGGTACCATAATGGAGCTGCGTGGCGACTCCGTCGTAGTGGCCGGCCGACAGGGGTCACGGAGAATCGCTTTCGGCGATGTGACCGCACTTGAAGTCAGCACAGGCACGCAGACCCGGATCGTGCGTTCGGGGCTGATCGGTTTCGGCGCGGGCGCCGTCGTTGGAGCGATCATGGGCCTCGCAGCGTATGATGGACCTGACCTCTTTTTTGACAGTCCCGCCTCATTCGCGGCTTTTTCCGGGCTCGTGTTCGGGTCCGTTGGCATGGTTGCGGGTGGGGTAGTGGGTGCGCTGCAGCGCACCGACCGCTGGGAACGCCGGGACCTTCCGGTTAAAGTGGGCATTGGCGGCTCGCGCTCAGGTGGCGTCAGCCTGAACTTTTCGAGGGCGTTCTAAGGGGGCTTCCGCCGGGCGGGAGGCGCACGCTCCTTGCATTATCAACTCTCTGGAAACATGGGAGTTAGGGCCTCCGCCGCTAGCAAAGTGACCCGGAATAGGTTAGGATTCGTACATCGCTCCGGGGAGCCACAAACGGCCTCGGGGCGCTTCTTTCGTCGGTACGAAAACCGCGTCGCGGCGGAGGGCTCGCCCTCCGTCCATTGGAGCCTGTGTAAATGCCTTATTTCGCCAGCTGGGCCAGTGAGTGGTGGATACCAGTGGTATTCATCCTCATCGCCGGCCACATCACCAACGTCTGCGTAACTCTGTTTCTGCACAGGTCGCAAACCCACCGCAGCGTCAAGATCCATTCGCTGGCGGCGATACCGATGCGCGTCTGGCTCTGGATGTCCACGTCGATCGTGACCAAGGAATGGGTCGCGTGTCATCGCAAGCACCACGCGTTCGCCGACCGCGAGGGCGATCCGCACAGCCCCCTGCTCGAAGGGTTGCGCAACATCGTGCTCAAGGGCGCGCTGTACTACAGGAAGACGGTCAACCAGCCCGGCGTCCTCGAGAAATACGGCAAGGGAACGCCCAACGACTGGCTCGAGCGGCAGCTCCTCACGCCGCTCAACTGGCTCGGCATTCTGGTCATGCTCACCGTGGACATCTATCTGTTCGGCTTCTTCGTCGGCCCGCTCGTCTGGGGCGTGCAGATGCTGTGGATTCCGTTCTGGGCCGCGGGCATCATCAACGGCGTCGGTCACGCCGTGGGTTACCGCAACTTCAGCGTGAAGGACCACAGCCGCAACATCCTGCCGATCGCCATCTGGCTCGGCGGTGAAGAGCTGCACAACAACCACCACGCCGATCCGCACTCCGCCAAGTTCAAGGCGAAGTGGTACGAGTTCGATATCGGCTGGATCTATCTCCGCCTGCTTCAACTCTTCGGACTCGCCAAAATCGAGTACGCCCGCACGTAACCGTGCCAGCCACGGTCACGTGCGCCCGCTGCGGCGAGACGCGCGAAGGATTTGAGAAGCCGCCGTTCCCGGGCCCCGTGGGGGCCAGGGCCGGTGAGGAAATCTGCCGCGAGTGCTGGG
>DATKDD010000311.1:0-2485 GCA_035512875.1 Gemmatimonadaceae bacterium
CCTCGCCTAACGAAGTGTCGGCCGCCTCGCCAGTGGCTGCCACCACCCGCACGATCGGAAGCCCGAACGCGGTCGCGAACTCGAAGTCGCGCGCATCGTGCCCCGGAACGGCCATGATCGCACCGGTGCCGTACTCCATCATCACGTAGTCCGCTATCCAGACCGGCACCTGCTCGCCGGTCGCCGGATTGGTCGCCGTCGCCCCGGTGAAAACTCCTGTCTTCTCCTTTTCGGTGGTCTTGCGGCTGACCAGATCCTGCCTGGCCGTCCGCTCTCGATAGGCATTGACTTGGGCCCGCTGCTCCGCCGTCGTCAGCTGCCCGACCAGCGGATGCTCCGGCGCCAGCACCAGATAGGTCGCGCCGAAGGTGGTGTCGGGGCGTGTGGTAAAAACCGGGATCGCGGGAATCGGGAATCGGGAATCGCGAATCGGCTCCGCACCCGGAATTCCGCTCGCCGACTCGGGCTCCAGGTCCTTCCGATTCCCGGTTCCCGATTCCCGATTCCCGAAGCGAATCTCTGCCCCCTCACTCCTCCCTATCCAGTTCCGCTGCGCGGTCTTCGTCGAATCCGACCAGTCGATCCAGTCCAGGTTCTTCAGCAGCCGTTCCGCGTAGTCCGTGATTCGGAAGAACCACTGATCCAGAAAGCGCTGTTCGACCGGAGTTCCGCATCGCTCGCACGCGCCGGCGATCACCTGCTCGTTAGCCAGTACGGTCTTGCACGAGGGGCACCAGTTGACCGCCGCGTCTTTCTTGTAGGCGAGGCCGCGCTCGTAGAGCTTGAGAAAGATCCACTGCGTCCACTTGTAATAGGCAGGGTCGGTCGTCGACAGCTCGCGGCTCCAATCGACCATCAACCCGGACGCGCGTAGCTGGCGGCGGAAATTGCCGATGTTCCGCGGGATCAGCTCCATGGGATGGACGCCGACCTTGAGCGCGAAATTCTCCGAGTGGATGCCGAACGCGTCGAAGCCGATCGGCTCGAAAACCGTGTGCCCCTGCTGCCTGCGGAATCGTCCCTGGATGTCGTTGCCAGTGAACGCGTACAGGTTGCCGATGTGCAGCCCTTCCGCGGACGGATAGGGAAACATCATCAGCTGGTAGTAGGGCCGCTCGCCGTGCTCCAGGTCAGGGGCATTGGTCCCCTCCTCCTGCCACCGCGATTGCCACTTCTGCTCGATGGATGGTGCGTCGTACGCCGCCGGCTCGTCCGCCGCGCGGTCGCGAGATGTGCTGGGTGTTGTCATGGATCGTCCTCTGTTCGGGAATCTAGCGGTCGCTTTCGGAGCGGACCACAGGCAGAAAGGATTGGCGGCGCCAGCCAATTCCCCGATCGCCGAGCTGAATTCCCGGTTCCCAGTTCCTATTCCTGATTCCTGCTTCTCATGCGCCACGCCCCCTCCCGGCTCTCCGACCTCGCGCGATTCGACGAGAAGCACGACTCGCTGCGCCGACGCCTGGTAGTCTGGCTCGGCACCGCGTCGCTGCTGCTCGTCGCCGCACTGGCATGGGGGAGCTACTCGTGGATCGAGCGCGGGCTGCGCAAGCAGCTCTCGACTCAACTCTTCGACGTTGCGCAACGCTCCGCTTCGCTGGTGGATCGCACGCTGATAGACCGGGCCCGCAGCGTGCGCATGCTCGGCAGCTCGCCGGTGGTGATCGACGCGGCTAGGCAGGGCGCGGCGAGGTCACGCGAGCTGGGCCTGGCGACGCTCTCCATCGCCGATCTCGAGGCGCGCTTCAAGGACACTCGGTCGCTCGCCGTGGATGCCCGCGCCCGAGAGTACCTGCTCGAGCTGTTGCCCATCGCCGACATCGCCGAGGTGCTGGTCACTGAAGCCGCCGGGCTGAACGCGGTGACGAGCGGTCTCACGTCGGATTTCGTCCAGCGTGACGAGTCGTGGTGGACCGACGCCTTCGGCAACGATGTGACGGCTCCGGTTGCTGCGCTTGATGAATCGGCGGAGGTCGTCAGTGTGTCCATCGCGGGCTCGGTGCGGCCACACGGAACTCGTCAGGCGCTCGGCGTCATCAAAGTCGTGTTCGGCGTCAAGGATCTCGATTTCGAGCTCGCCCGCGCGGCGGAACGATCGGGCGTGGAGGTCGCGCTACTCAACGAAGACGGTGACGTGATCGCCGGCTCGGTGCGAGGAGACCGGCTCGCGCCAATCGCCGGACTCTCGCTCGGTGTTGTGGGTACGGGAGTGTTGCTCCGCGAGTTCACCGGCGGCGATTCCCTTGCCTATTGGGCCGCCGCTGCGCCGGCTGCCGAAGGTCGGTGGCGCGTGGTCGCGTACCTGGGGGAGCATCTGGCGTTGGCACCGTTGGCCGAAGCCCGCCTGGCGATCCTCGGCGCGTCGGCCGGGTTGATCGCGCTGATGACCTTTGCGTTAGGCTTCGTCGGAAGGCACGTCTCACGCCGGGTCACCGATCCCGCCAAAGCGCTGGCGACGGCCGCCGAGCGCGTCGCGACGGGCGATTTG
>DATKDD010000312.1:0-4231 GCA_035512875.1 Gemmatimonadaceae bacterium
GAAGGGGTACGCACCACCCGGCTACGACTGACTGTGTCCCTTCGTCCCAACGAATTCACAGAGCCCGACGAGCCGGATGGTGCGCTTCGGTGAAACGAATCCTCAGATGCCGACCTGTCAAGTCAAGGTCTCCTATAAGACTTACGCACTCCGAAGCGCGGCGTCCTCCTGAGATCTTACTTCTCACGATTCTCGTGGAGCTCTCATGACTTACGATTCCCCGCTCGAACTCGCGGCCGTCGTCGGAATTGATTGGGCGGATGAACATCACGATGTGGCGCTGCAGGTCACGGCAACTGGCGCTCGCGAAGAGTTGCGCCTGCCGCACACGCCCGAGGCGCTTCAGCGCTGGCTGGGGCAGCTCGAAGAGCGGTTCGGTGGACAGCGCATTGGCGTCGCCGTCGAGACCTCGCGTGGACCGCTCGTCCACGCGCTGCTGGAGGCTCCGTTCATCGTACTATATCCGGTCAACCCCCGGAGTTTGCGGCGGTTTCGCGAAGCCTTTTCGCCGAGTGGCGCCAAGGATGACGCGCCGGATGCCCGTCTGCTGCTGGAGCTTGTGCTGAAGCATCGGGAGCAGCTGCGGCCGTGGCAACCGGAGGAGCCCGTGATCCGCTTGCTAGGCAGGCTCGTCGAACAGCGCCGGACGGCCGTCGGGCTCCGTACCAAGCTCATTCAGCAACTGCAAGCTGTCCTGAAGGAGTATTTCCCGCAGGCGTTAGACTGGGCGGGTACCGATCTAGCATCACCGATGGCGTCGCATTTCCTGCAGCGGTGGCCGACGCTGGCCAAGCTTCAACGGGCGCGACCAACCACGGTGCAGCGATTTTACACGAGCCATGGCTGCCGGCGGCGCGACCGCATCGAGGCGTGCCTCTCCGCCATCGCCACGGCGACGCCGCTGACGCGCGACCCCGCCATTCTGGAGAGCGGTGCGCTGTACGTGCAGCTTCTAACGACCCAACTCCTGGCGCTCGCACCGAGCATCGCCAAGCTCGACGAGGCGATCGCGGAGCAGTTCGACCAGCATCCAGATGCTGCGATCTTCGCGTCGCTGCCTGGCGCCGGCGCCGCTCTCGCGCCTCGACTCTTGGTGGCGCTCGGCACCGATCGGACAAGCTTTCCCACGGCGGCGGACGTTCAGAAACACACCGGGATCGCACCGATCACCATTCGCAGTGGCCGACAATGCCTCGTGCACCGGCGCTGGGCCACCTCGGTGTTCCTGCGACAAACTCTTCACGAATTCGCTCAACACTCGATCAAACACACGCCCTGGGCGCGGGCTTACTACGCCCAGCAGCGGAGTCGCGGCTGTACCCATCATACAGCCGTTCGCGCGTTGGCTTTCAAGTGGATTCGCATCATTTGGCGCTGCTGGCAGGACCACACCCCTTACGATGACGCGCGCTATATTCGCGCGCTGCACCTTCGCCACTCACCCGTGAGCGCATCTCTTCCCATATCGCACGTCGCTGATGCTGCTGCTTAACCCTTGACAGACAACCTCAGATGGCTCTGTGTCCTCCGTGGTTCAATGTGTCACGCTCCTTTCATACAACGAATTGCCGACACCCGACGCACTCGACTTCACTCCGGCGGCAACGCGAATGCGACTATGGCATCGCCGGTGCCGAATACGTCCGATCCGCCGGCGGCGATGACCACGAACTGACGTCCGTCTTCGCGCACACGGTAGGTCATTGGCGTCGCTCGTGCCCCAGCGGGAAGGCTGCCCTTCCATAGCTCGCGACCCGATTCGATGTCGTAGGCACGGATCGCGTGATCGAGCGCGGCGCCGATGAATACCACGCCCGAGCTCGTCGTTATGGCACCGCCGAGATTTGGCGATCCCCATTCGGAGGGCGCCTGCGGCGCCAACGATTGAATGGTACCCAGTGGCACATTCCATTTGTGTGCGCCTGTCGTCAGGTCCACCGAAACCAGGGCCCCGAATGGGGGCGGCGAGCAGAACGCACGCGCCTCGGTGGTGAACAGCCGCCGCCGCATCACATAAGGCGTTCCGCGCATCGGCGCGTACTCGTAGCCCATCCGCCCTGCCTCACGCTGCGCCTCTTCCCGATCCGCCTGATCGCGCGGAATGAGCTGTACCACCGTGGCAACCCGGTTCACCGGCACTACCGCGATCTGCCTCGCCGGATCCACCGCCACTCCCCCCCAGTGCGCGCCACCGATGTTGGACGGCATTTGCAGAGTGCCCTCCAGACTTGGCGGAGTGAACACGCCCTCGTTCCTCAGCGAGGCGGCAAGTGCGCGGCACTCGGCCAGATCCGCCGGGGTTGCACCCCAGACGGAATCCATTGGAAAGCTATGCGGAGACAGAGGTGCAATGGCGGAGAACGGCTGCGTTGGCCAGGCCTGCTCGCCAGGCACCGTACTCCCGGGGACCTGACGCTCCTCAACCGGGAACACAGGTTCACCAGTCTCACGATGCAGCACGAACAGCATCCCGCTCTTTGTGGCCTGCAGCACCACGGGTATTTTCGCGCCGTTGCGGCGAATCGTCGTGAGCGCCGGCGGGGCGGCATTGTCGAAATCCCACAGATCGTGGTGCACCGTCTGGAAACTCCAGACCAGCTGGCCGGTCGAGCCGCGCAGGGCGACGACGGAGTTTGCATAACGATTGCTTCCAATCCGCTCGCCGCCGTAGTAGTCGGGGCTCGCGCTTCCCGTCGGTACGAAGACGAGGTCACGGGCGGGATCGGACACGATCACGCTCCAGGCATTCGCTCCGCCGGTGCGGCGAGCCGACGCGCCGCGCCAGTCATCGTACGCCTCGTCATCAGGCGCCTGTGGAACCGGGTCCCACGACCATCTGAGCGCTCCCGTGCGCGCGTCCCACCCACGAACTTCTCCGCTCGCCATTGTGGTGCGGCCGTTGTCCGCAACCGCCGATCCGGTGACGACCACGCCGTTGATGACCGCCGGCGGCGACGTCATTTCGTATTCCGACCGCGAGTCAGGCGGATTTCGCAGACCCTCGCGCAGATCAATCGCGCCATTCACGCCAAATCCGTCACACGGCGCGCCCGTCACCGCGTCCAGCGCGAACAGCCGGGCATCGATCGTCGCCATGAAGATTCGCCTCCGGCACGGAGCGCCATACGTGCGCGCCGAATCGAGCCACGTCGCCACCCCTCGGCTGGCGAAATCGCCGAACCCGAGCGACGGATCGACCTCCGGGTCGAATCGCCAGCGTTCGCTGCCGGTTTCGGGATCGAGCGCAATCACGCGCCCACGCGGCGTGCTGATGAACAGCGTTCCATCGACCATCAACGGAGTCGTTTCCAGCGCCGGGTCGCGCCCACGGGCCGCTGTCATGTCTTCGCCGGTATTGAACGTCCACGCAACAAAGAGCCTGCTCACGTTCTCCCGGGTAATCTGGTCGAGCGGCGCAGGCCGCTCCCCGCCGGGATCCCGCCCGTATGAACTCCACTCGACCGCGCCACCGTCCGATCGATCCACGATCGGCGGCGAGGGTGATTGGGACGAATGACAGGAGGTGGTGGCGAGCATCACCACCAACATCATGGTGCCGAATACCAGCATTCGCGTAGCGCGCATTCCAACTTCTCCAGTCTGAGGAGCGTCGGCAAGCCGCGAACCGGACGCTCGTTTACCAGACGCGTGAGAAATCGATTTCCAGCCGACAGCCCACGTACGGTCGACACGCGCACGACGTTCCGCGATCTTGCGGAGTTTCATGCCGCGAAGTCGTTGCCGCTGTCCGGTGCGAACACGATCGGAATTTCATTCTAGCTTTGCACAATGCTCTTCCTTGCAGCGTTATTGCAATTGACGGCCGCGCAACCGGACCCGGCGGACCGATTCCGGATCACGATTCCGCGTTACGAGACAGCGGTCGAAGTCGATGCGCGGCTGGATGAGGAGGTCTGGTCGCGCGCCGAGCGCATCACCGGTTTTCATCAGTATCAACCGGTTGACGGGCGTCCGGCCGAGCAGCGCACGATCGTGCTCGCCTGGTACTCGCCCTCGGCGCTGCACTTCGGAATCATGGCATACGCCAGCGATCCGCGGACGGTACGCGCGACGCTCGCGGAGCGCGACAACATTGGCTCCGACGACCGCGTGACGATCTACCTCGACACCTTCGATGACCGGCGCCGTGCCTATATGTTCGGGGTCAACCCACTCGGCGTGCAGCTCGACGGCGTGAAGACGGAGGGTTCCGGAGGGCCCGGCTTTGGCG
>DATKDD010000313.1:0-5500 GCA_035512875.1 Gemmatimonadaceae bacterium
CCAGCCGCCGACGCCGTTGGGTGAGACGGCCACGGTGGCGAGCGGCGCGCCCTCTGTGCCGATGGCCCACCCCCGCACGCGCGTCCGGCCAGCTGGCAACACCTGCGCGGGGGCCGGGTCGACGATCACGGAGTTGACGGCGACTGCGCTCAGCGCGTCGCCCGCGCTCACGTCGAATGGGTCGTCGGGATTCCGCTCGCGCTGCACCCGGTAAGCCTTCCGCTGGAAGTAGTTAGGCGAGGGTTCGCGCGCAAGCGCAATCCGGCCCAGCCACTTGACACTGCGCGCGCCGATCCATCCCGGTACGACGGCGCGGACGGGGTATCCGTGCTTTCTCGGAAGCGGGGCACCGTTCAGCTCCGTCGCCAGCAGCACCTCGCGGCCGAGTGCCTTCGAGAGGTCGATGGAGCCGCCGAACCCGAAGGTGCGTTCTTCGCGCGCGACCGCGTCCAGGCCCTCCAGCTGCACGTGCCGAGCGCCGGATCCGACGCCGACCGCGGCGAGGACATCGCGTAAGGCAACGCCCCCCCACCGACCCGTGCTCGCGGGCTCCGGTCCCCACGGCAGCTCGCCGGGAAGGGGACCGAGCGCCAGATACTCCGCGCGGCGCATCCCGGCGCAGATCAACGTCGCCTCCACCTCCACGCGGTCGAACTCGCGAGTCAGCTCGTCGAGCGAGAACCGTCGCGGTCGCTCGACCAGGCCTTCGACCTCGAGCCGCCAGGTCGCCACATCGATCGCGGGCACTGCCGCGTGGCTGCGCGTGAAGAAGGCCTCCACCGGGGTGATCACCTGGCCGGGCAGAACCGGCCAAACGGCCGTGTTCAGCTCCTCGGCGTCGTGGACCAATCGTCGTGTCGCCATGGCCGGTGAAGGTAATGCGGGAGATCGGGAGCGGGAATCGAGACGAGCCCGTGGCGCACCACCGGCGTGCGCGCCATACTCCTGCCGACCGCAACTGAACCTCCATTCCGATCGAGGGCGCCACCGTGGAAAGGAAGCACGAGGATGCCTCACGCGTAGAGTCGTCCGGCGTCAACCGCCGGGAGTTCCTCCACAGTGCAATGGCGGGAGCGGCCGCACTCTCGCTAGGCGACCTTCACCTTCCGTTCGCCCTCGCTACCGATCGCGACAGGGTCATCGCCCGGATCGCCGCGCAGCACGACACCACGGTGCGGATGCTGCGCGAGTGGATCGCGCTTCCTTCGATCGCCGCCGAGGACACAGGATATCCGCAGGGGCCGGAGTACATGGCACGCCTGGCGAGTGAGGCGGGATTTCAGCACGTGGAGATCGTTCCGACCGCCGGCAAGGCGGGGGTGTTCGCCACGCTGGACGCCGGGGCTCCGACGACGCTGGCGATCTACTTCATGTACGATGTGAAGCAGTACGATCCCGCCGAGTGGGGGTCGCCGCCGCTGGAGGGGCGCATCGTCGACCGGCCCGGCGTCGGCAAGGTGATGATCGGGCGCGGAACGACCAACACGAAGGGTCCGCAGATCGCCTGTCTCGCAGCGCTGCATGCGTTCAGGGCAGCCGGCGTAAGGCTCCCGGTGAACATCGTGCTCGTCTGCGAGGGAGAGGAGGAGATCGGCTCGCCTAACTTCTCGCAGATCGTCTTCAAGCCGGAGGTCGAGGCGGCGCTCAGGAAGTCGGTCGGCATCATCATCCCCCTCGGCAATCAGGACCTTGATGGCGCGGTGCAGGTCAACCTTGGCGCCAAGGGGATCGTGGAGCTGGAGCTCGTCGCCTCGGGCGAGAAGTGGGGGCGCGGCCCGAGCAAGGACGTGCACTCCAGCCTCGCCGCCCAGATCGACAGTCCGGCGTGGCACCTGGTGCAGGCGCTGAACACCCTCGTCAAGGCCGACGGTCACACGCCGGCGGTCGAGGGTTTCTTCGACCGGGTGCGCCCGCTCACCGCGGAGCAGCGTCGCATCCTCGAGGAAGCGATTCCGAAGAAAAGCGAAGCGGCGGCGAAGCGCGCGCTCGGTGTGCAGCGTTGGATCAACGACGAGTCCTGGCACGACTCGCTCGTCAGGCTCGTGTCGCAGCCGACGATCAACATCGAGGGACTCGTCGGCGGTTACACCGGACCTGGAGGAAAGACGATCCTCCCGCACCGGGCCGTCGCCAAGATCGACATGCGCCTCGTCCCCGACATGACGGCCAAGGAGACGCTGGGACTGCTCGAAACGCATCTCGGAAAGCACGGGTTCGGCGACATCGAGGTGAACATGACCGGCGGTTACGATCCCACCGAGACGGCGGCCGACTCGAAGCTGATTCGGGCGATGGTCGCCACCTACCGGAAGGCGGGGATCGAGCCCCTGCTGTGGCCGCGACTCGCCGGTTCGTGGCCCGGGGCCACCTTCACCTCGGAGCCGCTGCGACTCGCGGCCGGGCAGTTCGGTTTGGGCCATGGCGGCGGGGCCCACGCGCCTGACGAGTACTGGATCGTCGAATCGGCCAATCCACGTGTGGCGGGGATGGACGGTGCAGCGGGTTCGTTCGTGGACTTCTTCTACTCCCTCGCCTGACCGCCATTGCTGCGGGGTGGGGGCGCCTGACGCTGGGCCAGCACGTGCGCGAGGACCGCTGCGACGCTCAGGTAGATCGCCGGACGTGCCCACGGTCGCTCCAGCCCCGCCAGCGCCGGCTCGCGAAAAAAGGCGATGGTGAACAACACCGGCAGCGTCAGTAGCACGGCCGAGGCTGCCTGCTGCAACAGCCGCACGCCGCGTTGGTCCGCCAGGCGCAGGTAGGCGCCCAGGAGCAGATTGAGCAGCGCGGCGAACAGCAGGTAGATATGCGCCGAGCGGTAGAGCAGACGCGGCCCATCGGGCATGCCCGTGAGGTGATCGTGCACACGGTCCATGTACTGGCCGGTGAGGATGAAGACGAGCAGCGCGAGCATGCCCACCGCCAAATGCAGACGACGCATAGGTTCAACCTCTCGTGGACCGCGATGCTGGAACAGAGCCGTGAAGCAGATTACGCCGCCACCAGACTCCGTCAAGCGCCAGGAAACCGCAGCATGCCGCAAATCGCCGACGTGCGGCCGTGATCCCTGACGGTTGAGCTTTCGTGGGATCAGCGCCGGCCTTCCGGCACGATGGTTTCGCCCCGCGCCAGCATCGCCACCAGCGCTTCGATCTTTTTCGCGCGGCCGGCGGGAGTCTTCATGTTGTTGGTGCGAAAGGCGAGCGCGAAGAGATTCATGCGTCCCAGGCCGCGGAGTTTCTTGCGTGCCTTCGGATTCGCCTCGATGGCGGCACGGAGGTCGTCGGGGATCGTTGATTCGGTCGCGCTGTGGATAGGCGCGTAGGCGGCTTCCCAGCGTCCATCAGCCTTTGCCGCATCCACGTGCCGCTGGCCGTGTGCTGTCATGCGGCCGGCGGCAGTCAGCCTGACGACGTTGTCCCGGTTGATCTGGCTCCAGACGCTCTTCGCCCTACGAGGAGTGAAGCGCTGGAGGAACGATGCTTCATCGAACGCCTTCCGGATGCCGTCGATCCACCCCCAGCACAGAGCCACGTCCAGCGCCTGCGCGTAGGTTACCGTCGCCAACCCCGAGTCCTTCTTGTGAATCTTCAACCATAGCTCGGTCTCGCGGTCGTGGTTCCTGGCCAGCCACTTCTCGAAGGCCGCCTCCGTACGGAAGCTCCGGATCTTCCTTGGATCGGGGATGATCGGCGCCATGGGAGCGTGCGCCTAACGGCGCCACACCGCGGTGATGACATCCTGCATGCGGATATCGACGCGAATCGTCAGCTCACTGATCACCCGTGCCTTCACTACTACGGCCCCCCTGACATCCGTGGATCGTGCGTGGAAGCCTTTCGGGAGTCTCGCTACCGTCGGCGAAAATCAGCAGCTGCTGAGAACAGGCAGCACCGCTTCGACTCGGTGTGGCGCTCTTCCATCCGACACGAATCGCATGCGGGTCGGTAGGAGTGCGTGACCAGAGCTGGCTGACCTGATCCTGATCCGAATACAGCAGGCTGTCGCCGTTCCTCGCGGAGTGGAGGTACACTCCCCCTGGTTTCTGCTTTGCCCGGCCACCGGCGCCACACCAGTTTGGCCGATGGAAATACACGAGAGAGGACCCCTCCTCTGAAACGGCGAAACAACTTGGATTTCCGGCCATGCCAAGTTGCTCAGTCACGAAGCGCGGCGCACCACAGGCGCCCAGATATGTGAGCTTCAGGTCCGGTGTGGATTGGTCCTTGAAGTAGAACTCGGTGCGCGGCTGACAACGAAAGCCAAAAAGTCCATCACGCACGGTCGCGATTCTGTAGCTGCCAACGTCCGCCTGATCAGTGTTGCACGCGGAAGCAGCGAAGACAACGACTATGACGAACACCCGGATAGGCGCCATGTATGCTCCATACAAAGTCGACCCAATCAGCCAACGCCGGAATTCAGCCGCAAGGGCTTCACATAGAATGGAAGCGCGCAACGTGAGCTTCAGTGAAACCGCGCGGGCGCTCAGTTATCCGGGTCGAGGAACGCCACCGCGTGCTTTGCGCGCGGAACGACGCGCACTCTCTCACCCTGGTAGAGGGGAGTGTGCGGCACGGCGTCCATGTCGCACCTGAGAAGGCGCCCGGATGCGAGCTTCACGCCATACACCCAGTGTTCGCCGGCATACGCAGCGCTTTCCACGATCGCGCTGCCTTCCGCGTCCCGGTCCAGCAGACAGTCACCGGGCCGGATGAGTACGTCCACCGTCGCTCCGAGCGGATGCGCCCGTGCGGCGTCGAACATGCCTATCTCCGTCTCGATGGTCCCTTCGCCTGCCATCCCCGGGAGGAAGGTGGCGTGGCCCAGGAAATCGGCAACGAATGGAGATGCCGGATCGCGGTAGATGCGCTCAGGGGTGTCCAGTTGAACGAGCTTCCCCTTGCGCAGCAAGCCCACCTGGTCGGCCAGGGCGAACGCCTCCTCCTGATCGTGCGTGACCAGCACCGCCGTCGTGCCGGAAGTCTTGAGAATGCGGCGCAGGTCCTCGCCGAGTGCGGTCCTGTGCAGCGGATCGACGTTCGATAGCGGCTCGTCGAGGCATACCAGATTGGTCCGGCGCGCCAGCGCGCGAGCGAGCGCGACGCGTTGCTGCTCTCCGCCGGAGAGCTCGTGTGGATACCGCGCTGCGAAGTTCGTAAGACCGCAGAGGTCCGAGAGCTCTTTCCACCTGCTGTCGCGCGCCGCGCGCGGTTCCTTGCGCAGCCCGAAGACGACGTTGTGCCTGACGGTAAGGTGCGGGAACAGCGCGCCCGACTGGTGCACGAAACCGATGCCCCGCTGCTCCGGTGCGAGCCACGTCTCCTCATCCGCGAGTACCCTCGTGCCTAGCAGGACCGACCCGGAATCGGCGCGCTCGAAGCCCGCAATCACACGGAGAAGGGTCGTCTTTCCCGCGCCACTCGGCCCTAGCAGCGCGCAGATGGTCCCGGCCGGGACAGCGAACGACACGCTGTCGAGAGCAGGTCGCGCCGCCGCG
>DATKDD010000314.1:0-3228 GCA_035512875.1 Gemmatimonadaceae bacterium
GATATGAGCACCGCTTCGGCGAGGAACTGCGCGAGGATGTCGCGACGGTTGGCGCCCACCGCACGCCTGACGCCGATCTCGCGGATGCGCTCGAGTACGGAGGCAAGCATGATGTTCATGATGCCGATGCCGCCGACGATCAGCGAAATGGAGGCGATGGCGCCTAGCACCACGTTGAAGATGGTCTTGGTGCGCTGCTCCTGCTGAAGAAGCAGCTCGGGCACCATGATCTCGAAGTCCACCACGTTGTTGTGGCGACGCGTGAGCATGCGGCGCATGACGTCGACTACCGCTGGAACGCTGGTCGCGTCGGCAACGTGTATGATGATGCGGTCGAGCTGGTGGTAATTCGTTCGTTCGGCGCGCTTGTCCTCATCTTCCGTGGTCTGTTCAGTCGTTATTACCATGCCGGAGCGGCTCGCCAGCTCTATATCGCGGGCGGTGACGTTCGACCGGTTCCGATAGCGCAGCAGCGCGGTCGTTATCGGTACGTAGATGTCCATGTTCGCGTCGCGCACGCCGAGCTTCTGCGATGTCTCCTCCGACACGGCACGATCAGCGAGCACTCCGACCACGGTGAGCCAGCTCTCGCCCACTTTGATTCGCTGGCCAATCGGTTCCACGGTGGTGAAGAAGCGCGTCCTGACGCCGTGCCCGATCACCGCCACCGGCGCGCCGCGTTCCACCTGCGCGCCGGAGAAGACGCCGCCGCTGGCAATGGCAAGATTCAGCAGCCGGAAGTAGCTGGTATCGACGCCTACCAGCTTGGCCGAGCGGCGGCGTCCTTCGCGCGTTACGAGCGTCTGCAGCACGAGCTCGCCGGTCGCGTCGCCTACCCCCGGAATCATGCGTCCGATGCTCGCCACATCGTGCGTCGTGAGGCCAGGTGAGAATCGCTTTGGCTCCCTCATTGCCTCGTCCCTGGCCTGCTCCTCCTTCTGCTCCACGATCGGCGCGACAATGACGTTGTTTGCGCCAAGCAGCTTCATTTGCGCCAGGATCTCCTGCTCGGCTCCCTTGCCAATGGCGAGCATGGCTATCACCGACGCGACGCCGAACAGAATGCCGAGCGAGGTGAGCGCGGCGCGAAGGCGGTTGTGCCCCACCGCCTCGACGGCGGCGCGAAGGCTGAACAGAACGGCGGCGAATACGTCGCGCCACCGGCGCTGCAATTCGCGAATCACGAGCCCGGCTCAGCGAACGGAGTCGACGGTTGCGGCGGTGCGAACTGCGGGCTGCACCGTGTCGCCAGGCACCACGCCCGGAGCCGCTTTGCCGGTCGGATCCAGTCGAAGAAGAGGAAGGTCGGCCGCGTCAGGCGGAGCTACCAGCAACACCTCATCGCCGGCGGCGAGCCCACGCTGAACGACTATCTCGTTTTCGTTCATGGCGCCCGTCTCGATTTCCTGCCTCACGAGCTTGCCGCCCTTGCGCGTGTAGACGATCGGCACGCTGTCCGATACCGACATCGCCTCTAGCGGAATGAACATCGCATCCGGAAACACGGCGATCTCGACCCCGTTGGAGGTCGTCATTCCCGGGAGCAGCGTGGTATCGCGCCCTTCGACCGCCACGACGACCTCGAACACCTTGGCGTCGGCGTTGGGCCGCTGCTCGCCGACGTTGGCCACGCCGGTCACCTTGCCCTTGAGCTGCTTGGTCGGGTCGGCATCGAGGGAGAGCTGTACCCGCTGCCCGACGGCGATCTTGCGCACGTCGATCTCGTTGACGTAGGTGACCGATTCCATTTCGCTGAGATCGGGAAGGGTCGCCACGGTGGGCTCCCAGGGCGTGACCTGCGAGCCAACCTGCTTCTTCCTCCCGTTCCATTCCTTGGCGTAGATGACCATGCCCTCACCCGGCGCTCGAATGGTGAACGCATTCATCACGCTCTGCACGATGCCAAGCTGGTTGCGCTGCCGCTCCACGTCCGAGCCAACCTCGCGCATCTTCGCGATGGCTTGCTGCGTCTTGGTCTTGTAGTTGACCTTCGCCTGCTCGAAAGCGCGCCCTGACTTCTCCAGGTCGATCTCTGCCTGACGCCGGATCGTCGGCGCCTCGTACGTGGCCTGTTCGCTGGCGAGGCGCCGCTCCTCGAGGGCATACTCGAGCGTGCGGATCTCCTCGCGCGCCTGGGACAAGGTCAGCGTCGAATCGAGCTGCGCCTGCGAGTACTGCGCCTCCGCCTTCTGCAGTGCCAGCGAAACCTCGGTCAGGCGGCTGGCCAGCCCCGACCTGTCGAGCTCGGCCACGACGTCGCCCGCCTTCACGACCGTTCCCTCGGGAACGATCGACGCGATCTTCATCTGGTACTGCTGGGCCGCCTGCGCGTTAGGTGGTCCCTGGATCGAAACGGAGCGCCGCGCGCGCAATTCGCCGGTCGTCGTCACGCTCACGCGAAACTCGCCTTGTTGCACCTTCGCCTGCAATGCGGCCCCCTCCGGGCTCGACGCAGGGAGCATCGTCCAGGCGACGATGACGAGGAGCAGCACGGCTGCTGCTGCGCCGAGGGCCTTGGGATTCTTCAAAAGGCGCATGGGAGAGCGCGGGGTGAGGGACGCGGGGGGAGCGACGAGCGACGAGCGACGCGCGATGCGGGATTCCAGCATGAGAGCGGGGCTACCCCTCGCGATAAACGACCATGCTATTCTATGTTAGGAGCCTAATGACGCGCACGGGTCTCGAGCAAGAAAGCTGTAAATACTTTAGACCCCACATCGACGATATAGGTTTGCCGGAGACGAGCGGGACGCGGGACGAGGGGTGCGCGACGTTGTTCGGGTAGCTGGGCCGAAAGGCAATTCCCGCGTCGCTCGTCGCGCGCCCCTCGTCCCGCGCCCCTCGCCCCGCGACCGTCTGCTTGACTCTCCAGATCCGCTCCCCTACCTTTCCCAGTCTCTGGCGCCCCGGTTGGGGCGCAGTTTTTTCGCATCACTTTTGTACATGCCGACGATCAATCAGCTAGTCCGCCAGGCCAGGCAGGACGTCAAAAAGAAGGAAAAGGCGCCAGCACTTCGGGCGAGTCCGCAGAAGCGGGGCGTCTGCACGCGCGTCTATACCACCACTCCCAAAAAGCCGAATTCCGCGCTTCGCAAGGTGGCGCGTATTCGCCTGGTCAACGGGTTCGAGGTCACGGCATACATCCCCGGCGAGGGACACAATCTGCAGGAGCACTCTATCGTGCTCATTCGCGGGGGTCGTGTGAAGGACCTGCCAGGCGTGCGCTAC
>DATKDD010000315.1:0-6664 GCA_035512875.1 Gemmatimonadaceae bacterium
GAGCGCTTCCTCGACGGCGCCCCGCTCGGCGAGACATTCCTCGACCTGCGGCGCGAGTTTCTCGAGGAGCACGGCAATCCGCTCGGGTTGATGTACGCCGTGCACTGTGATGGAGACACGCAGATCAAGCCGGCGCTGGCCGCCGTGAGCTGAGCGCTGTCGCAAGGTCGGATGTTACCGCGCCCGTATCCGGGTTACCGCCTCACACCCGAGCCCTTCGCCTTCTGCCTCCGGCGCCGACGCGGCCAAAACCGCCACCCCCGACACCACACATAACGCCAGCAGCGCCACGAGCACCGCATCGTAACCGCCCCCCACCCCCACCCCCCCCGCCGTGTCGTAGAGAAGACTCGCCCCCACCGGCGCACCCGCGCGAGCCAGTGAGATGATCAGCGCCAGCACCCCGCTCACCCGACCGTACGCGGCCGGATCCGCCAACTCGCCGACCAGCGCCGCGCGCGCCGGCGTGATGGCCCCGAACCCCGCACCGAACAGCGCCACGAACACCCAGACTCCCACTGCACTTCGGGTCGACAGGAGCACGACCACGGCGATCGCCTGAAGCACGAAGATCGACGCGGTCACTGCCCCGCGCGGCCACCGGTCCCCGAGTGGCGTGAAGATCAGCCGCCCCGGCAGCGCCATGAGCCCGAGCACCCCCATCGCGCTGCCGGCGAACGCGGCACCGTACCCGCGCTCGAGCAGCAGCGGCACGAGATGCACTGTCATCGCCGTCGACGTCAGGGCGGCGAGAGTGAAGGCGACCGCGGTCCACCGGAACCGCGCACTGCGCACCACGGCGCGGGCCGCTCCCGCCGCACACGCGTGCGCACCAATCGGGTTAGGCAATACCCGACCCCCGACCCCCAACCCTCGACGCCCGTCAACCTCCAGCCGCAGATCCGACGGACGCCGTCGCAGCACGAGCGCGTGCGGCACCACCGTCAACACCGCCAGGATCGCTGCCAGCACGAGCAGCGCCGCGCGCCAACCTTGACTCGCCACCAGCATCGTAGCCAGCGGCACGAAGATCACCGACGCGAACCCACCGATGAAAGTCAGTACCGTCAGCGCGCGGCTTCGCTTCCCGCTGAACCACGTCGCCACCACCGCGAACGCGGGCTCGTACAGCACCGCCGCCATCGCCACTCCCATCAGCGCCCACACGGCGTAGAACGCCGCCAGCGAGTCGACGCGCGACCAGGAGACGAGGAGTGCCGTCGCGAGCAGCGACCCAGCCGTCATGAGCCCGCGCGCACCGTGCCGGTCCACCCAACGCCCGATCGGGATCGCCGAAGCTCCTGCCACGAGCTGCGCGAGCGAGAACGCGCCGGTAATCTGCGTCTTGGACGCGCCGAGGTCCGCACCCATCGGAGTGATGAACGCTGCGAAGCCGTACCAGAGGATCCCGTACGACACGGTCGCCGTCACGCCTAACGTAACGACCAGCGCCCAGCCGTAGTAGACGCCGTTCGGCCACCAGGCGGGAACGGCGCCCGGCGAGCGCTGGACGGACCCCGCCACTGTCGTATGAGTCACCGGCAGCAGCCCGCCGCCGCCGGTTCCGGATCAGCACCCACTCCCACCAGCACGGCTTCGCCTGACGAGTCCTCCTCGGCGCCCTCCGCCGTACCGCACGACGCGCCCGTCTCCGATTCGTCGTCGGAGACCGAGCAGCATGAGCCGGCGCCGAGGTCGGTCTGGCACACTCCGGTCTCTGGCAGCACGAGCTGCACGTCGCGCCCGCCCGCTTCGTCGCCGACGAGCGCACAGACTACCGACCGCACCTGCTCGTAGCCGGTGAGCATCAGAAAGGTCGGCGCCCGGCCGTAGCTCTTCATGCCCACCACATAGTAGTCCTTCTCAGGGTGAGCGAGCTCCGCCGCCCCATGCGGGTACACGGTGCCGCACGAGTGCAGGTTGGGATCGATGAGCGGCGCGAGCTGCTCCGGCGCCTCGAGCCACGGGTCGAGCCGCAGCCGCAGCTCGCGTCCTAACGAAAGATCGGGACGGAATCCCGTCGTCACGATGACCTCGTCGAAGGGACCGAACCGTGCTCCGGTGTCGCTCTCGACGACGACTCCCTCAGGCGACCCGGTCACCCGGCTGATCCGCACGCCGAGCTCCATCCTGATGAACCCCGTGCTGATCAGTGCTTGCAGCCGATCGCCGAGCGCCCCGCGTGCCTCGAGGGCGTCCTTGCGGCCGCCGCCGAACATCAGTCCCGGATCGCTGCGCCTTATCGCCCAGACGATCTCCGTGCCTGGCGACTCCCTTCGCAATTCGGCCAGGTCCAGCAGCGCATTGAAGGCGGAGTGCCCGCTGCCGACGACCAGTACGCGCTTCCTTTCATACCGGGCACGGTCGCGGCCCAGCGCATCGGGAATGCCGTACAGCGCCCGCTCGAAGATCTCCGCCTCCCCCTCGGCGGCCACCCCGCCCGCACCCATTGGGTTAGGCGACGCCCATGTGCCTGACGCGTCGATCACCGCGCGCGCCAACACGCGCTCTCTGGTGCCGAACGGCGTCAGGACCACGAGCTCGAATGGAGCCTCGTTGCGGCCGGCGGTTTTCACCTTGTCGTACCCGCGGCGCGTGACGGCGAGCACGCGATGCCCCAGCCGGATGTGCGGCGCGAGCTGCGGCAGCCTGGCGAGCGGTTGAAGGAGGCGTACGACGAGCTCGCCGCCCGTCGGCAGGGCGTTCTCGTTGGGCATGCGCCAGCCGGTCGCCTGCAGCGCCTCACGAGCGGTCGGATCCACCAGGTATTTCCACGGCGAGAAGAGCCTGACGTGAGCCCACTCGCGGATGCTCGCGCCGACGTGATCGCCGGCCTCGAAGATCAGGGGCGTCTCCCCTTTCGCCACGAGCTGGAGCGCGGCCGAAAGTCCTATCGGGCCGGCCCCGATCACGGCCACGGGGAGCCCGGGTTTCTCCGGTTCGGCATCCGCGGCCGGATCGCTCTTCGACGAGTCACTCTGGCAGGAGCAGTCGCTTGCGGGGGCGGAGCAGCAGGCGCCGGTTTCGGAGTTCGGAGTGGGGTCGCCGCAGCAGGACTTCTTTTCGGGGCTCTTCGGAGCGACCGCCGAGGCTTGTGAGCCGCAACAAGCGCCCAGCGCCTTGGTCGCGGAGCCTTTCGAGGAAACTGGGGAAGTGGACATGGTCTGCATCTCGGTTTGGGAAATGGTTGATTCTACATTGACGAACTTCGATATAAGGAGGCCGAAAAAAACGCCGGGCAACGGCGCCGTTCCCCCCAGGTCAGCTGATCGTGTCGAGGTACGCGGATACGCGCCGGCGAAGCTCGTTGAGTGCAGGCCGATCCACCATGTAATACGCGTACAGCCCGCGCCGCTCACTGTGCACGAGCCCAGCCTCCCGCAAAAGTCTCAGGTGGTGCGAGACAGTCGGCTGCTTGACCGGCACCGCAGCCTCCAGATCGCAAACGCAAACCACACCCTCCTTGCGAACCAGCACGTCGAGGAGCTGCATCCTCACCGGATGAGCGAGGATCTCGAGGTCCCCGGTCGCCCGCGACGCCTCGGCCGTGTTCATCGTCGGCCGGAGGTCGGAGTCACAGCAGCGTTCACCGGGACGCCGGTCGGGTGCTAGAGGAAGTGTGCGGGTAGCCATCGGGCCTCCATTGAAGTCTGTCGATATACTATGCCGACGAGCTTCGATGCGCAAGGGGTCGGTATCTCGTCGTGGCTAAAGCTCAGCCGAGCGGCCGCACGCACCCCGGCGGATTCTTCGTATGATCGTCAGGCCCTCGCCCGCGCTCCCACTCCCAGGGCTCGCCCCTGGCGCCTTGCCTCCGCGCCAAGCCGCCCGCACATGATGTCGCAAAGCTCGAACACGTCGTCGTCGGTCAGGGCATAGTACACGTGTAGCCCTTCCTTACGCCGCGTGACGAATCCGAGCGCGTGCAGCAGCTGGAGATGCTTCGACAGATTGGCCTGCCCGAGTCCGGTCTCCTCTACCAGTTCCGTGACCGTGAGCTCACCGGCGCGCAGCACGCTGAGTATCCGCAGCCTGACGGGCTCGGCGAGCGCCCTGAACCGGTCGGCGACGAGCTCGAGCAGCTCCGGCGTGAGCGCGATCCTTCTCATGCGATCTGCAGCGGTGACGCTGCCCGCGGCGAGGGCGTTTCTCCCCGGTCCACCGGCTGCTCCGCCGCGGCCCACGCCACGAAACCGCCGGTCATGTTCCGCACTGACGTGAACCCGCTGGCCTCGAGAACGCTCGCCGCGATCGCCGATCGCCCGCCGCTCTCGCAATGCACGATGATCGGCGTCGCTCGCGGCACATCGCGCATGCGTTCGGCGAGCGACCCGAGCGGGATGTGCCGGGCGCCGGCGATGTGGCCGGCTTTCCACTCCGTTTGGCCTCGCACATCGATCACCATTGCGCGCTGCTCCGTCAGCTCCTCGGCGACCTCCGCGACGCCGGCCTGGCCGGTAGTTGCCAGGCGCGTGGTGGGACCGGTCGATGCCGTAAGCACGTCGCTGCCGAGGTAGCCAGCCACGTCATCGAGCCCGATCATTGCGAGGTCACGCACGACTTCGTCGATCTCCGAGCGCCCGTCATTGCCGGCGATCAGATAGAACGGTTCGTCGTAAGGCACGAGCCACCCTGCCCACGTAGTGAACGACTTGCCGAGCGGAATGTTGATGGTGCCGGGAAGGTGGCCCGATGCGTAGTCCGGTGCGTGTCGGGTATCGATGATGCGCGCGCCCTCATCCAGTAGCTGGCGCAGCCGCGATGCCGGCAGATGCTCTGGGCGCCGAAATCCGTGCAGCATACGAGGTCCTTGCTTGTTGATCCGCTTCATCTCGGCGAAGTACTTCGGCGGTTCAGGTTGGTCGGCGAGCACGGCCTCCACGAACGCCTCCTCATCGTGCATGGCTAACGCCCAGTTGGCCACCTTCTCGTAGCCCAGCGTCGTGGACGGCACTGCGCCGAGCGACTTCCCGCACGCCGACCCCGCACCGTGCCCGGGCCAGAGCTGCAGATAGTCGGGGAGCTCCCTGAAGCGCTGCAGCGACCGGAAAAGTGCCCGCGCCCCCTCGACCATAGTGCCCTCGAATCCCGCTGCGCGCTCGAGGAGGTCGGGCCGGCCCACGTCGCCGACAAACACGAAGTCGCCGGTGAAGACTCCCATCGGGCGCGACGTCGCCGGAGTATCGGTGATCATGAACGAGAGGTGCTCCGGAGTGTGCCCCGGTGTGTGCATTACGTCGACCTTGACGTTGCCGACCATGAACGAGCTCCCGTCCCGCAGCAGCGTCGCCCCTGCCTCGCTCACGAAGGCGTATTTCCAGTCCGGGCCCCCTTCATTCGACAGAAAGAGCTGCGCACCAGCACGCTGGGCGAGCTCCCGGCTGCCCGATACGTAGTCGGCGTGGATGTGCGTCTCGGTGACGTGCGTTATGCGCAGCCCTTCTGCGTCGGCGGCATTTACATACTGATCGATGTCGCGATTCGCATCGACGACCAGCGCCTCGCCGGTGGCCTGGCACCCAACGAGATAGCTCGCCTGCGCGAGCTTGTTGTCATAGAAGCGTTTCAGCAGCATGCGTTCGCTCCATCGGGCGCAGTGAAGGTACGTGGTCCGCCGCGCGGCGAGGTGCCTGACGTGAGCGCACGCACCATTTCGGAAACGTCGCAGGTAACGGGTCTGTTGTACCGGAGCCTGGCGAGCAACATGCCCATCATACAGGTGTCACTCACGCCGGCGAACACGAGGCCGCTGCCAACCAGCGCCGGAAGGATCGCGAACAAGGGATTGACGGTAAGCGCGAGCAACGCGCCGAATGCGACCAGGAATCCCGCGGTAATACGCACCTGGCGTTCGAGAGATATGCGAGTCCTGCCGCGGACCACAGGCTGGCCGGCCGCAATCCAGCCGGTCACTCCGCCGGCGAGCACGTGCAGGTTGGGCATGCCGGCGGCGTTGAGCGCCGCCTCGGCCTTCTGCGCGCGCTGCCCCGACTGACAGATGAGCACGACCGGCTCGGCGACAGTGGCGCGGATCTCCTCGCCGTGCTCACCGAGCGTGTCGAGCGGAACGTTGTAGGCGCCGCGGATGTGCGCGGTCTCGTACTCGCCCGGGGTCCGGACGTCGAGCAGCCGGACGTCCGGGTGAGATGAGAGGATCTGCGCCAATTCGGCCGGCGCGACTGCTGGGGGCATCGATACACTCAACGTGTGCTGCACGGGAATCACCTATGCTGAGAACGTGCAGACACCGCACGAGTAAGGTCAACTAAACAACTATACAGTAATATATAGGGACAGTCAAGGCGCACGTGACTCTCAGGCGTCACGTGCCTCGCGCCGCAGCTTGATTCCCTGGCCGATCACCGCCGGTACGGCGCCCAGCACCAGATCGCACCCGTGACCTGACGACGGAACTGCCGAAGACGTTCAAGGGGCATGACGGCTGATAGTGCGACCAAACGGGAAGCGATACGGCGGGCGCTCTTTCCGCCGCGCCGTGCCGGAAGTTTGGAGCGCGGCGACAGAAATCCACCGCGCTCCCAGTACTACCCGCCGATCGCCGGCGCCGCTCGTCGCTGAGCGCTATTCCTCCGGCAGCCTGTCCGGCTTCTTGTGTCGCGGGAGGGCGGGGTGCGTCTCAGTGCCGCCCACTACCTGATAGTTC
>DATKDD010000316.1:0-16310 GCA_035512875.1 Gemmatimonadaceae bacterium
GGCGCCGCGCTCGGGCGAAGTGTACAACATTGGCGGCGGGCGGTTCAGCAATTGCTCGATGATCGAGGCAATCGCGCAGTGCGAAGAGCTGACCGGACGTACCATGAACTGGAGCTACTCCGATACGAACCGCGTTGGCGATCACATCTGGTGGATCAGCGACAACGGCCGGTTTGCCGAGCACTACCCCGGATGGGTGCAGAATTACGATGTGCCGGCAACGCTGAGGGAGATCCACGAAGCGATGGCCGAGCGGTGGCGCCCGGAACAGGTATCCGCGGTCGTGCCGTGATCTGAGCGGAGCACGCGAGTGCGGAACGGAACCACACGGGTTGGTTCCGGTTTCTCGCCAATTCCTTCAGAACCTCTCGCGCCGCACCTTCACCACCTTGCCTCGGATCGTCGACCTGCGTAATGCCGTGACGATCGCATCAGCATCGCGCTCCTTTACTTCGACCAGGCTGAAGCTGTCGGCGATGTCGATCGCGCCGATGCGCTGTGAATCGACACGCGCTTCATTGGCGATCGCGCCGACGAGATCGCTTGGCCGCACGCCGGAGCGCCGCCCCAGCGGTACATAGATTCGAACGAAGTCACCGTCGTCCCGCGAGTCGCCACGCCCGCCCCTCTTCGAGGGTTTCGCGCCGCCTCGCGACTCTCCGGTTTCGCGTCGTCCAGAAGCCTCCGATCGTGCCGGTCGGGTGCGCTGCTCGCGCTGCGGTGGGGTGACGTCCACATCTTCCATTTCTCGCGCACTGATGTCGTGCACCAGCTTGATCGATGCCGCGGCGATGTCGACCAGGCCGAAATCGTTGGCCAACGCATCGACGATCACGGCGTAAGGCGAGAATTCGCCGCCATCGAGCACTTCGCGCACCGCGGCACTGGTCTGCTCCATCTGCCGGGCCCTTACGTCGACGACGGTCGGTACCGACTCGATCGAGATCTTTCGCTTGGCAACGTTCTCGATGCTGCGAAGCAGCCGGGTCTCCTTCGGCTCGAGGAGCGTGATTGCCACGCCTTCGCGGCCGGCTCTGCCGGTCCGCCCCACGCGGTGCACGTAAGCATCCGGCGCTGACGGAATGTCGAAGTTCACCACGTGCGACAGATGGCCAATGTCCAGGCCTCGCGCCGCGACATCCGTCGCTATGAGCAGCTCGGTCGTACCGTCGCGAAAGCGCCGCATGACGCGATCGCGCTGCTCCTGCGACATGCCACCGTGCAGGGATTCCGCGCTGTAGCCGCGTGCGCCGAGCACCTCGGTCAATTGATCGACTTCGGTACGCGTGCGGCAGAAGACGATTGCCGAGGCGGGGCTCTCAATGTCGAGCACACGTCCAAGCGCTTCGATCTTGTGCTGCCGGGCGACTACGAACGCGATCTCCCGCACGTGCGACTTCTTCCCGGCCGCGGCTGCCTCACGGGCGATCGCTATGCGAACCGGGTCGCGCAGGTGCGACCGCGCGATCGCCGCGATGCGCGGCGGAATCGTCGCCGAGAACAGCGCGGTCTGCCGTTCGCCGGGGAGCGCCGAAAGAATGGCCTCCAGATCCTCGGCGAACCCCATGTCGAGCATCTCGTCGGCTTCGTCGAGTACGACCATGCGTACCTTGCTCAGATCGACGCTCGTGCGCCGAATGTGGTCGAGCAACCTCCCCGGAGTGGCGACGATCACATCCACACCGCGCCTGAGCGCGCGGAGCTGTTGCTGCATCGCCTGTCCTCCGTATACGGGCAGCACGCTCACCCCGAGCGACTTTCCGTAGCGGTGCACCGCCTCCGCCACCTGCATGGCCAGCTCGCGCGTCGGCACGAGAACAAGCGCGCTTGGCGTTTTGCGCTCGGCCGCAGACTGCGCACCGATATGCTGGATGATCGGCAGAGCGAACGCGGCTGTCTTGCCGGTGCCGGTCGCGGCCTGCCCCAGAAGGTCCCGGTTGTCGAGAAGTGCGGGAATTGCCTGCCGCTGAATGGGCGTCGGCTCCTCGTAGCCGAGTTCGGCAACCGTCCGAATCAATGCCTCATCCAGGCCGAGCGCGGCGAACCCTGGCGTGGCCATGGGCTCCGCTTCCTGTTTTTTCGGTGTCATGCCGAAGAGTAGCGCAACTGACGGACCGTACGTAGAGGCCACCCCCGACCGGGCTGAGACCGCCGATCGGGGTAGCTCTTGGAGCTGTTCGAATGACCGAAGATCATGCGAATCCTGGTTCACTTGTGCGGACAGCAACGAGCTCAAGGAATCGGGATCACGACCGACGAGCGCGCTGCATCACGTCGGCCCACTGCCTCACCATGGAACGCACCGAGACTGCGACGTGTTACCATTTCCTGTCGTGGTTGGCCCGAGGTTTGCCCCTCTCGAGCTACTCGCGGACAAAATCAACCACGATTGCAGCAAACGAAGAGAGGTAAAGTTATGCGTTACGGAATTGCCGCCCTAACAATGGCCGTGCTGGCAACGTCGGCGTGTGCCCGTTCGGCTACGGTCGAGTCCACCGGCGATGTCGCGCCGTTACCGACCGCTACTCCGTCGACATCGGCAAGCCTGCCGATCGGCACGACGATGCAGGTGCGGTTGAACAACGAGCTCGGCACCGCGTCGAGCAAGGTTGGCGATACGTTCACCGCGACGGTCGTCAACGATGTGCGTGCCGGCGACGGCACCGTAGCTGTTGCCTCGGGTTCCACCATTCGCGGTAGTGTTACGGCCGTCGAGAGCTCCAGCGACGCTACGGACGCGGCGGTCATCAAGCTCGCCTTCACTGAGCTGTCCATGAATGGACGCACGTATCCCTTCGAGGCGCGAATTGAAGCGACGGACCTCCAGCAACAGGGTGACACGCGTCAGGAGACGATCCAGAAGGCCGGGATCGGCGCGGCGGCGGGTGCGGTGCTCGGCGCGGTGCTTGGTGATGCCGAGATGAAGAACATCCTCGTCGGCGCGGCAGTCGGCGCGGCGGCTGGTACGGCGATCTCGCTCGGTGCCGGTGAGGTGCAAGGTACGCTCCCCGTCGGAACCGTCCTGACGATTCAGTCGACGCAGGCGGTGTCGGTCCGCTGACGCGGTGCGGTACTTGACTCGTGACGAGCGGTGGCGGGATTGTTCCCTGCCGCCGCTTGTCGCATCCCCCATCACGGGCAGGGCGCACGACACGATTTACCGGAGCATGCGTGTTGACCGGGGACATTGAGCGAAGGATCGCCCATCGACAGTGGCCGCTTCCGCGGTCGCCGTGGATCATGTTTCAGAGCTGGCAGCGGCTCCTGTTCGCCCATTGGCCGGTGCCTATCGAGATGCTCCGCCCCCTGGTTCCGGCATCGCTGGCCATCGAGGAATTTGACGGCACTGCGTGGGTGTCCATTACTCCATTCCGGTTGACCGGTCTCCGCGCGCGCTTTCTCCCTCCCTTGCCCTTCATCTCCGAGTTTCCCGAGATGAATTTCCGCACCTACGTCCGTGCCGGCCGCAAGCCAGGAATCTTCTTTTTCAGCCTCGACGCCGGCAGCCGCCTGGCCGTGATTGGCGCGCGCGCTACCTATCGGCTCCCCTATTACCACGCCGACATGGATATCGGCTCGGATGGCGAATGGGTCCGCTATTCGAGCCGCCGCAGGAGCGGTACGAACGCCGAGTTCATCGGGCGCTATCGTGCGGCAGGTGCTGCGTTCCAGCCGCGACCAGACACCATCGAACATTTTCTCACCGAGCGGTACGCTCTCTATACGGTGCTTCCTGGCGGGTTCCTGGCGCGAGGCGAGATCCACCATGGACCCTGGGACTTGCAGCCTGCCGAGGCGCGGATCGAGGTCAATACGGTGCCCCAGGCTCACGGCATAACGCTCCCCGACCGCCCGCCGTTGCTGCAGTATTCGGCGCGGCAGGACACGCTGATCTGGGCGCCGTCGGTCGTCTAGCGCCCGCCACGCTCGAACACCCGTCCCACCCACATCACTGCGAGCCACGCTTCGGCGCACAGAGCCAGGAAGGCTACACCGGCTCCCGTCGCCAGTCCTGCCCCCTCGTGCACCGGCGACACCGCCAGGCGCGCGAGTCCGCCGAGCATGGCGGCGGGAGTGAGAGCGACGACCAGCACCAGTAGCGAAAGGAGCATGACGAGCATGTGCACACCGAGCGCCTCGATGCCGGCCGCGCGGGTAGCCGCCCGCCGGCCGGCATCGGGCGACGTCAGGGCATAAACGTTATGCACGGCAAGCTCGATCGCGTTCAGCGGCAGCGCGGCAGCCAACAGAAGTGCGGTCGCGCCCGCGGGCGGCAGCGCCAAGTGCATCCCGGATGCAGACAGCAGGAGTCCGCCGATCGCCACCATCGTGAACTGCAAAGCCGTGATGGCGAACGCGGGGCCGGCGATTTCTGCCGCCGCCACACCGGTGCCGGACACCGGCAGCACCCGCAGCATGTCCAGCCGGGCCAGATCGCGGCGAAAGTCGTAGCGCACCCAGAGTGGTCCGGCCATTACGAGCAGTCCCGCCCAGACCATCAGCATTACCCCGACCATTTCGTAGAAGTCCTGCTTGCTGTCGAGCGCACTGAACATCAGAATGGCGAGCGCGAAACCACCGAGCCACGTGAACGCCGCGCCGCGCAAGCTGCGAATCATCGCGACCGCGTTCTTCCACAGAATGGCGAACGCCGGGTGTCCGCGCGGCGCGAGGGTCAATCGCGTGCGAACAGCGCCCTTTGGCACGTCGTGGCGTCCGCGGCCGTCCCGCCAGGAAGCGAGGCGCCTTGCATGCCGCTCCGATGCTTCGACCGCCGCCTCCTCGAAAGCAACGTCGGAGGTGAGCACCCAGCCGAGATGCGCCGCCGCGACCAGGAGCGCGAGCGGTAGCGCGAGCACCCAGTCGGCCAGCGATGACGCAACCGCGGGCTCGATGAGCATGCGGAGTGGTGCGAGCACCACCTGCGCGGGGCCTTGCTGGAGCGCGGCGCCAATGGCGCGCAGGGTGTCCATCGTGCCGGCGGCAGCGGCGATTACGTCGGCTCGAGCCACGACTGACACTCCCAGCGCCAGCACCACTCCCGAAAATACGAGCACCGCCAGCCAATGGCGTCGGGCGCCGGCTGCTCCGTGCTCCAGCATTCCGGCGCGGACCAGCGAGGCGCCCAGCTGATGCAGGTGGAGGGTACCGAATAACAGCCAGAATGCCGCGAACCGGGCTGGCCAGGGAGCGCCGGTGGCCTGAAACAGCCAGGTCCAGATGGCGGCGTTCATCAGCAGCACGAATTGCGACTTGGCTATGCGATAGGCAACGATCGCTCGGCGTCCGACGGGAGCGGGGAAGAGGAAGTGCACCTCCGCCGGCGAGAACGTGAGTGCCTGACGATCAGCACCGAACAGCCACCAGCGCGCAATGAAGGCGAGCAGCAGGATCGCCGCGAGCTCCAATCCGACACCGCCGAACGGCCTCCCGGAAAAGGTGCTGCGGCCCGCGGGGTTGCCGAGGACGAAGATCAGGTAGGAAACTCCGATGAGCAGCGCGATCGCCGCCTTGGGCGAGCGAAGCCGGCGCCCCTGTTTCGCAAGGCGATTGCGGAATGTATGCGCCAGCAGGTAGCCGAGCGCGTCGTTGGCGGCCATTCTGCCGCGTCAGCGCTCCGTCGCCGGCGGCTCGTTGGTGAGCGCCAGAAAGATCGCCTCGAGCCCCTGCCCATCGAGTTGTGGCCTTTCGGCGATGATACGTTCGAGCGGGCCGCTAGCCACCATTCGTCCATGCTGGATCACGAGCAGCGAGGTGCACAGTTCCTCTACCAGGTCCAGCAGGTGGGAGCTGAGAACGACCGCCGCACCCTCGCGCGCTCGCGCCACGATCGTGTTCTTCATCCGTCGTATTCCCGCCGGATCGAGGCCGGTGAGCGGCTCGTCGAGAAGAAGCGCTTTCGGGCGGTGCAGAAGGGCACAGGCAATAGCCAACTTCTGCTTCATGCCCCTGGACAGCTCAGTCGACAGTACGTCCCGCTTGGGGGTAAGCTCCAGCTCCTCGAGCAGATCGGGGGCCATGCGCTCCACGTCCGTAACGCCGTAAAGGCGGGCGATGAACCGCAGATGCTCGATCACGGTCAGGTCGTCGAACAGCTGTGGCTCGTCAGGCACGAACGCCATTTCGCGCTTTGCGGCGACCGGGTCGGCTGCGAGATCGTGGCCGGCGATGGCGATCCGCCCGCGGGTGGGACGGAGGATTCCGGCAAGGGCGCGCAGCGTGGTGGTCTTGCCCGCACCGTTCGGCCCAACGAGGCCGAGAATGGCGCAGGGCGACACCTCGAACGAGAGTGCGTCCACGGCGACGAGGTCGCCATACAGCTTGGTGAGCTCCTCGACGCTGATCACGGCGGCGGAACATTGGCGTTCGCCCATGCGAAGTCAACGCCGCAAGAGGCTCAACTTCGCCGGTCGAGCAGCCGACACTCTGAGGGGTCGCGTAACGCGCCTCACGCACAGCCGCAAAAATTAGATTCTTCTCATCCAGACGACCTCACCGATCCGTCATGAACAACATCTTCGTCGCCCGGCAACCCATTTTCGATCGCGACGCCCAGATCGTGGGCTACGAGCTGCTGTACCGCACCAGCCGGGAGCAGAACTGGGCCTCGGGCGCCGACGCTCGGACCATGTCGTCGGACGTGATCATCCACTCGGTGCTCAACATGGGGTTGGAGCGGATCACCGGGGGACTCCTCGCGTTCGTGAACATCACGAGCGACATGCTCGTGAGCGATCTGTTCGAGCTACTCGATCCTTCGCAGGTGGTGATCGAGCTTCTGCAGACGGCCGTCTACGATCAGTACACGATTCGTGCTTGTGAGAGGTTGGCGGCTGCCGGCTACACGCTGGCGCTCGACCACTTTGCAACCACCGAGGTCGACGAGGCCATCTCGCGACTCGCACACATCGTGAAGGTGGACTTCGTCACCCACACGCCGGAGGCGGTAGCCGTGCTCGCGCGATCGCTCGAGGGCAGTGGAGTCAAGCTCCTGGCCGAGAAGATCGAGTCGGCCGAAGCGTACGAGCTGGCGCGCTCGCTAGGCTTCGAGATGTTCCAGGGTTACTACTTCGCGTACCCGGAGATCCTCGCCGAGCGCGACATTCCGCTGGAAGGCCTGGGGATCATCAAGATCCTCGGCCTGTTACGCGATTCGAGTACGTCGGACGAGCAGATCGAGGACGCGCTCGCCACCAGTCCGGGATTGTCGTTCCTTCTCCTGCGCATCGTCGACCCGTCCGCACGCGGTAGCATGGGAATTCAGTCGATGCGGCACGCGATTCAGCTGCTCGGCCGCGACAAGTTGCAGCGGTGGCTGTCGCTGCTGTTCGTGTCCTCGCTGGCGCCGCGCAACGACCTCGACACTGAACGCGCGATCCGGGCGATCGCCCGCGCGCGACTGTGCGAGATGATCGGTCGCGCCAGTGGACAGAGTGCCGCGAGCGGGCAGCTTTTCCTCGTCGGGATGGTGTCGGCCTTCGAATCGCTCCTGGCAATTCCACTCACGGAGATCCTGTCGCGCATCGACCTCGCGCCTGCCGTGCGCGCCGCGCTGCTGGACTCGCATGGTCCCTACGCCAACGTCTTGCAGCTCGTTCAATGTTATGAAAGGGCGGAGTGGGAGCACGTGCCCGCGCTGGTAACGGCGACCGGCGTGAGCGTGCGTGAAGTGACGGACCTCTATCTGGAATCGCTCACGTGGGCCCGGGATCGTCTGAGGGATCAGGATACGGAAACCGGCGAGCGGGAGTTGGAGGGACTGAACGGACTTGCCTTAAAAGGTTAGGACCTCGAGCAGGGCGGTTCCTGTTTCGCGGCTCCCTGCGAGGGATATATTTCCCTCCGCATGGCTACCAATTCGGTTCCCGATACCTGGGCGAGCCTCTCCGACTCGCTAGTCGGCGGCATAGCGCACGCGCTGAGCAATCGGATCGCCACACTGTCGGCACTTTCCGAGTTGATGCGGATGGGCGACATGCCCACTGAGAACGCCGACATGCTCCGCAACGAGGTCGGCCGGCTCGAGTCGATCGTTCAGCACCTGCGGCTGCTGGGGGACGAGTCGGCAACAACCGCCGAGGCGCTGCAACTACCCGAGGTGACCGCTGCGGCAGTTGTGCTGCATGGGTATCACCGCGATTTCCGCGATGTGACCGTTGTCGTAGGCGGAGATATCACGGTGCAGCCGGTTCACGTAGCGCGCTCGAGGATCGTACGCGTGCTGCTGATGCTGCTCGCCGCGTCCGCGATGGCGGCGGGTCGCGACCATGCCGTGCACGCCACCTTTTCGGGAGAGGGTGCGAGCGTACGCTTAACGCTGGGTCCCGATGGGGCGGAGGACTGGAGCTGGGAGCCCTCCGACGCGCTGATCGATGGCGCGCGTGCCTTTCTCACGGATGACGAAGGCTCGGTGTCACGCGACGGGTCAACGATCAGGCTCGAGCTACCCTCCTTGGCCGCCGTGCGGACGCGGGAGCGTGAGGGCGCGTGAGCGTCGTTGTTCGATCGATCCGTCTGTGGGCCCGCGCATTCCTGCGATGTGGGGTTGGTTCGAGGGCAGCGTCCGTTCATCTTCATGTGCTCGCTGTCCGACCCGGTAGGCCGTCATCCGGCGGCGCCGGTAGCGTCCCGGCTCGCCCTCTCTCATCGCGGTGGCTTTGACCGACACCCGCCGCTACGACGCCATCGTAATCGGAAGCGGCATTGGCGGCGCCTTCGCGGCGCTCGCGCTGGTGCGCGCCGGCCAGCGCGTGCTCGTCCTGGAACGGGGCGACTGGGTGCAGCGCGGTCCGGAGAACTGGCAGCCGGAAGGTGTATGGGAGCTGACTCCGTCGTTCGCCACGGAGGCGCCTTACGAGCTGCGAAGCGGGCGCCATCGATTCCCGGTAAGCGGCTTTCACTGCGTCGGTGGAATGTCGGTATTTGCCGGCGGCGTTGCATTGCGTTTCCGGGAGCGCGATTTCGATCGTACGCCGGAAATCGTCGGGGATTCCGGAGCCGAGTGGCCCTATGGTTATGCCGACCTGGCGCCATTTTACGATGACGCCGAGCGTGTGCTCGGGGTGGCCGGCTGCAGTGGTGAGGATCCGACTGAGCCCGAGCGCGCGCATCCTTATCCTCAGCAACCCGCGCCACTGGCGGCGCTGTCACGGAGGATAGCCGACTCGGCGAAAAATCTCGGTCTTTCTCCGTTCCGGTTGCCGCTGGCCATCAATTACGCGAATGGCTCACGCAGGGCGTGCATCGGTTGCCTGACCTGCGATGCGCACGCCTGTGCAATCGAGGCGAAGAACGACGTGTCGACGGTAGTCTATCCCGATCTCATCGCGCGGGGTCTGGTGCTCGAGCCCAACACGGTAGTCGTTGGAGTGGAGCTGGACGGCATGCTTGCGTCGTCAGTGCACACAGTCGATGCGAAGACCGGCGCCAAGCGCGCCTATCGAGGAAAGACGATCTTCTTCGCGGCTGGCGTGCTCGCGACGCCGCATCTGCTGCTGTCGTCGGGAATGGAGTCCGCCAACCCAGGGGGCGGCGCGGTCGGCCGGTATCTCCTCCGGCACTGCAACGCGATGACGTTCGGCTTCTTCGATCGTCCGCCCAATCCAGCCGGCGAGTTTCACAAGCAGCTCGGCGTGCATGATTTCTATTTTGGCGATGCGCGCGGTAACGCGCCGGAGGGCAAGCTCGGATGCATCCAGCAGGTGATGGCGCCACCGGCCGGCAGCCTGCAGAAGCGCCTCGGCAAACGACTGACCCGGATGCTCGCGCCGGTCACCCGTCGCGTTACGGGGCTGTTGAGCATAGCCGAAGACCAGCCTCGTGCCTCCAATCGTCTGACGGTCAATCGCACCATCCGGGATCGATACGGGCTACCGCGGGTGATCATCGAGCATGACTATTCGGCGCGCGACCTTGCCGCGCGGCAAGCGTTGGTGGGATGGTGCCGGCGTATTCTGCGTGGGGCGGGGGCGCGGTTCTCCTACACTCACAGGATCGACACCTTTTCGCACGCAGTCGGCACGGTGCGCGCCGGCCTCGACCCGCGCAGCTCGGCGCTGGACGCCAGTTGCCGGTTTCGTGGTGTCCGCAACGTGTACGTGGTAGACGGCAGTTTCATGCCCACGTCGGCGGCGGTGAATCCGAGCCTGACGATCGCCGCCAACGCCCTCCGGACGGCGACTCGCTCCCTGGAGGAGGGTAGGTGAGCGAGGCGGAGCCGGTCGGCGCGCGCGCGGTCCGATTGACGTTTCTGGGTTGTGGCGGTGTGACGGCGTCGCACAGTCGTACGCTGCGCGCCTTTCGCGGTCGCGTCACCTGTCTGTATGCCAGTCGTCAGGTCGAGCGAGCGCGGGAATTCAACTCGCGGTTCGGCGGGGCGGGCGCCTTCGGTTCGTATGAAGCCGCGTTGTCGAGCAGCGATGTCGACGCGGTGCTCGTGGCGACGCCGCCGGACTCGCACCTCTCTCTGACGATGGCGGCACTCGGGGCGGGAAAGCACGTGATCGTCGAGAAACCGCCATTCCCCCGGGCTGCCGATGCCGGCGAAGTGGCTCGCGAAGCGAGAGCGCGCAATCGTCAGGTGCTGGTGGCGGAGAACTATTTCTACAAACCCCTGGCGGAGGAGCTCCGGCGCATCATTTCCTCCGGCCAACTGGGCCAGATCCTGTTCCTGGATGTGAAGGCGCTCAAGATGCAGCGCACCGGAGATTGGCGCGACGAGCCGTCGCGGGTGCTGGGTGGCGCGCTGTACGAAGGTGGAATCCACTGGATCAACTTCATGGCAAACCTGGGGCTGACGCCGGATCGCGTCGAGGCGTTCCGTCCAGGAACTGGCGCGGGGCTGGAGCGCAGCGTGCTGATCACCCTCCGCTATGCCGAAGGCGCGGTGGGTACGCTCGCGTTCTCGTGGGAGACGCCGTCGCCCCTCAAAGGGGTACGCCTCTCTCGAATTTACGGGTCGGCCGGATCGGTGGCGTTCGAATCCAACGGACTGTTCGTCGCCCAGTTCGGTGCGCGCCGTCGCCTGACGTTTCCCGGTGTGCGCAAGATGTCGGGGTCGCACGCGATGTTCGATGACTTTCTCTCGGCGTTGGCGCAGGGACGTGCGCCACGCTTCACCCTCTCCGACGCGCGGCGCGATCTCGAGTTGATCGAAGCCGCATACCGTTCGGCGGGGATTACGTCCCATCCCACCACTTCGGAATCCACCGTATGAACGAGTTTTTGGGGCTGATCGTCGGCCTGCTCGCCGGCGCGCACACCGCTACATGGGGGATGTACAAGGATGCCGTGCACGAGGGATTCGATGCACGCTACTTCCGCAGCGTCCTGATCGGCGGCGTGGTCGCGGTGGGACTCGTGTACGGTCTCGACATCGACATGAGCCGCGCGGCGAACCACGTCATGCTGTTCGGCCTCGTATACGTAATCGAGCGGGTGATAACGGAGTTCTGGAAGACGTTCATTCGGGTGGAAGATCAGTCGAAGTACTTCATCCCAATGCAGTTCACGATTCTCGGAAAGGTACAGAACCGCAAGACGCAGCTATTATCCGGCGCCGCCTGGCTGAGCGTCGTAATGCTGCTGATCCTCGGGCTCAAGTCGCTGCAGGGCCTGACGCCGGAACCGATACCGGGGTGGCTCGCGGTGGGAATCGCCGCGAGTCTGGGCGGCTGGATCGCGGCGGTAGGCGGCGCCTGGAAGGATGCGCCATACGAGGGCTTCGAATGGTTCAAGTTTTTCCGCAGCCCGTTCGTCGCCCTCTGCTACGGAGTTCTCATCGCGCACTTCACCAGTAACCTGCTCGTCATCGCGCTGGCTGGTGAAGGATTCACGGTGGCCACGCTCGAGACATACAAGACCTTCTTCTTTCCCAACAAGCCCCGCGGCAAGTGGACGGGCAAGCCGATTCTCTATCCGGACATGCTGCGACGGCGCCAGTACTTTCTACCGCTGTACATCGGCATCTGGCTGGCGATCGTAGCGGCGTTCGTGATCGCGTTCCGTCAGCCACACGAGGGGCTGGTGAACATTCTCTAGCCTTCGGCGAGCGCCTGGCGCAACACGGTGCGATTGACTTCGACCTCGTTCGCCAGGGTCCGGGCGGCGGTCATCAGCGCATCGAGCGCCCGGGTGGGTTCCTGGTCGAGCGTTTCGCCTAACGCCGCGGCGAGTGCCGGAGCGCCATCGTGCTCCGGCGCTCCCAGCATGCGGTAGATGGCGTGGCGGCGGCGGCGGGCTTCGGCGAGCGTGTGCAGCACGCGCTGCATGGCGAACACGCTGTCAGCCACCGTCGCCCGGTCGTCGCGCGTTGCGGCGTCGCGCTGCTGCCGGAGTATGGCGATGAGGCTGTCGAGCAGCCGCGTCTCCGACGCCAGTGTTTCGCACAGCGCCGACGCGGCGACAGGCGAGCGCGGATCGAGCGTCGGCATGGCGGTAACCACGCATCCCGTGCCGGGCCGGGGCTTCGCCGCCGTCTCCGCGGTCACGTGACGTCCGCGCGCAGTGCCCCGAGCTGTGTGCGCAGCCGTGACAATGCCTTGGTGCGGATTTGCGATACGCGGCTTTCGGTAAGTTCGAGAATCACGGCGATCTCGTGCAGCTTCAGCTCCTCGAAGTAGTACAGCGAAAGAACGATGCGCTCCTGCTTCCTGAGCTTGAGAATTGCATCGCGCAGCGCCGCCACTTCCTGCTCCATCGTGACTCTGTCTTCGATCCCCACATCGCTGCCGTCGGCGATCAACTCTGCTGGAGCCGGTGCATACTCCTCGCCCTCGCCATTCGAGCGGTCGAGCGGAATATGGACGGCGCCCTCGACGTCCGATTGCCAGCGCCAGAGGGTATCGAGATCCACGCCGAGGTGGCCGGCCAGCAAGCGATCGTCAGGCATCCGTCCAAGCGTCCGCGTAAGGGCCTCGCGCGCAGTGCCGATGTCGCGCGACTTGCGGCGAATCGAGCGGGGTACGTGGTCGAGCCGCCGCAACTCGTCCAGAATGCTTCCGCGGATGCGAGGCACGGCGAAGGTGCTGAACGCGAGCCCGCGTCCGGCATCGAAGTGATCGAGGGCGTTCATCAGCCCCATGGCCCCCGCGCTGACGAGCTCATCGAAATCGGCGTAGGCGGCGAGCGTTCGCGACAGCTGCCGCGCCACGTGGTGGACGAGGTTAAGGTGCTCGGCGAGCAGTGCCTCGCGCGCGGCCGCATCTCCGGCCGCGTGGCGGGTCCATAACGATGCTTGTATTCCCACGGAAATCCTCCGGGTCAGTGGCGGCGACGGCGGTTCCGTGCAGCGCGGCGACTAATACTCTCGGAGAAGAGAAACGCATGGCGCATGCCGAAGCAGAGCCTGCCACGTGGTTCAGCTAACCATCTGCCACGCAGTCACTTAGCGGAGGAGAAGTCCTGAGGGCGAGGCGGCCGAAGGCGCCGGGCGGACGAAACATCCGAGCGCGAACAGGAAGGAATTGCCGCCTTGCTGGTAATCCGGCAGCGCGGGTACGCTGAGACGTCCGAATCCGGCCAGCCGGCGCGCCGATCGCATGCTATTCTATTTCCATCAGTGCTTCAACAAACCGCCGTAAAACCTGGCCTCTACGATTCGTCACATGACTTGCTTCGATCTCATGCCATCGCCCGTCGGCGAGTTGATGCTCGTCGCCACCGAGTCGCACCTCGTCGGAGTCTACTTCACGCCGCATCCTGACGAGAGCGCCGGTCAATGGCGGCGCGCGGCGGGGGGAACGGCCGCCGATGCGATTCTTGCCCGGGCGCGCGCGCAGCTCACGGAGTATTTCACCGGAACAGTGACGCAGTTCGACTTGCCGCTCCAGGCGCGCGGTACGCCATTTCAGACGCAGGTCTGGGACGCGCTGCGCGCCATTCCTCACGGCCAAACGATTAGCTATGGCGAGCTCGCCCGTCGTCTCGGCGCGCCGAAAGCCATGCGTGCGGTAGGTGCGGCGAACGGTCGTAATCCCATTCCGATCATTGTTCCATGTCACCGCGTGATAGGGGCCCGCGGTGATCTGACCGGCTTCGGCGGGGGTCTGGAGCGGAAGCGGTGGCTTCTAGCGCATGAAGGAGGAGGGGAGCTGGAGCTGCGCGTCGGCTGAGGAGGGCGAAATACGAATTGCGAATTGCGAAGTGCTCGCAAACCCGTTCGCACTGCGCACTTCGGACTTCGCATCCTCGTTACAGCCTCCTTCCCTCCGGCATGAGGCTCTTGTTGATTGCCGCCGCCGCGATCGCGCCCTGGGCGGCGGCGGCGATTCCCAGGTTCGGCCCGGGCACGATGTCGCCCGCGGCAAACACGTTAGGAATCGACGTGCGCCCTGCATCGTCGACCACGATCATTCCCTCGCGATCGCGCTCGCAGCCTATCTGTTCGGCCAGATCGTCCGCCGGTCCATGGCCGATGGAGAAGAAGATGCGGTCGCACTGAATCGCGTCGCCCCGCACGAACTCGAGCTCGCGTACCGCACCCGAATCGTTGATCAGGCGGGTGATGCGTTCGGTCCGAACGGGAATGCCGAGTGCCGCCAGCTTGTCGTTATGCTCTGGATCGATGCGTGGCGCGGCCCCGTTGGTGCAGATGATGATACGATCGCTCCAGGTCGCGAGCGAGAACGCCATGCCGACCGCGCTCCTGCCTGACGCGATCACGGCGATCCGGCAGTCACGCGATTCGTAACCGTCGCAATCGGGGCAGTGGTGCACCGTGTCGCCGTAGCACGGTTCCAGTCCGGGAACATCAGGCCACACATCCTTGATTCCGAACGCAAGCAGGAGGCGCCGGGCCTTGATCCGGTAGACCGCCGCAACTGATCGTGTCTCGAGCTCGCGCGGAGTAGCCTTCTCCACGATGAGCGGGTGGATATCGAGCTCGAACTCCTCGTCGCCGAGCCGGGTAATCCGCTCTACATGTGCATCGACCAGTTCGGCGCCGAACCGGCGAGCTTCATCGCGGCCGCGTGCCCGAAGGTCGAACGGCAGCACATCAGGAAGGCCGAGGTACCCGTGGATGCCGCGAGTTTCCCAATTGCGGGGATCGCCCGAGTCGAAGAGCACGACACGGTGCAGGTAGCGGCCAAGCCAAATGGCCGCGCTCAGCCCCGCCGGGCCGCCGCCGATGATCGCCGCATCGTAGAAGTCGCTCGAGCTCATGCGCGCGCCATTTGCAAGAAGCGCGCGCTCTGCCGCCGATCGTTACTTGATCGAGCCGGGCGGAAGGGAGTACAGGAGCCGCACCGTTGCCCGGTCGGCCGCGGACAGCTCGCGGACACGTACTCGCGGCGTCATGATGTTGTTGACGTCCTCGGTATGATCGAGCCCCAGCAGGTGTCCGACTTCATGCAGCGCAATCGCATAGATTGCGTTCCCGTCGAGTGAATCGCCGTAGTTATGATGCAGCGCCAGCGTGATGGTGCCACTCACGATCCACCACCGCTTGTCGCGTGACCAGAGCGTCTTGCCGCTGATAGCCGCGTCGAACCGGTCGACCCATCCCACGTGAATGTCCGCATCGGTGGAATCGACCGCGAAGGTGAAGCGAATCGGGATGCCGTTCTGCTCCCAGCCAACGAACGCATCGCGTACACGATTGGCGTAGGAATCCTTCCAATCGGGATACTGTGCGCCGCTGGCGACCCACACGCGCAGTGGCCGCTCCACGCGATCCGGCCAGCGCACCAGAGCCGAGTCGCGCGAGAGCAGGATTTCGTCGATGTAGGTTCCTTGCTCTGCTGCGCGAATCCGCGCACGCACGGCATCGGGCGTTCTCGGTAGCGGGTCCGCGCTTTCGTTCGCGGTAGTGCCGGCGGAGACGATGATTCCCGACTCGACTCCCGCCCCCTTTCTCCTTGCCTTCTCGACCCGTGGTGCGGGAACGAGTTCTGCCGCCTGCGACACCACGACCTGCCGGTGCGGGCGCAGATCGCGCCAGCCCGCGATGAGCGCGGCTGCGAGCAGCATCAGGAGAACGGGGAGACGCATGGTCGAAAGTCTCGCCAGAGAAGGTGCGACGGGTGCTGCGGGGGACGTTACGGACGGGTCCGGCAGACTGCGGGGGCAGCGGCAGCGGCACGGGTAGAGACCGCCGGTCTAGGTACGACACGGTTGAGTCCGGCGCCGTTGCTTGGCGTAGAAATGACGAACCAACTAGATGAAGGGAACGGACTCGGCTGTCTTCCCGAGGAACCGGTGGGAAGCTGGATCGCCGATTGGGGGGCACAACGAATCGACGCGCCGTTAGCGCACTACAATGTGTGATCCAGATTACATAATGCAACCCCAAGTTCGTCCCCGGTTCCAAC